>WJJO01000431.1 GCA_014729665.1 Caldifarciminota bacterium | reverse complement strand
TTGTTATCATTGTGCAGCGGCCTGTCCTCGTCCAGATGCTCGACGTGTTTTCGAATAACGTCGTATGCCGCCTTTGATGCAGGTCCGGGCTCCGCGTCCCTGAAGTCGAAGGCTTGTGCAGCGGCGATCATCTCTATCCCCAGTACACCGTAGGAAAGGTCCAGAATCTTACGCGTCTTAATAGCGGTGGTCATTCCCATTGAAACGAAGTCCTCCTGGTCGGCTGCTGCCGGGATTGAGCCGTTGGCTGCGGGATGAGAAAGAATCCTCTGTTCGTTTACAAGCTGACATGCCGTATACTGTGAAAGCATGAGACCGGAGAACATACCGCCGCCTTTGGTGAGGAAGCCTGGAAGACCCTGTGAGAGCGCGGGATTCATGAGTCTGTTCAAGCGGCGCTCCGAAAGTACGCACACCGTCGAAATCCCAAGACCAAGGGCCTCGAGAGCGAACGCAAGGGGCGTTCCCTGGAAGTTTGCTCCGGTTATCACTTCCTTGTCTTCGGGGAAGAACAGGGGGTTGTCGCCAACACCGTTGAGTTCTATCTCGTACATCTTCCGGGAATACTCCCACGAATCGCGGGCAGCACCCGCTACCTGGGGAGTTGAACGCAGTGAATAGGCGTCCTGAACCTTTTTCCCGGAGCGCTCGAGAAGCTTCGAATCCTTCATAATCTTCCGCAGATTTGCGGCAACGGTCACTGCACCCGGATAACCCCTTGCCTTGTGAAGTCTTTCGTCGATGCATTTGGTGTTTATATTCAACGCTTCCATGGTCATGGCGCAGGCGATGTCGTGATGTTTCAGGAACCGCATCGCCTCGGGAAGCATTATGCATCCCCAGCCGTTGATGACGTTCGAACCGTTAATCGTTGCCAGGCCGTCCCTTGCCTCGTACTGTATGACAGGTATTCCCGCCTTCTTCATCGCCTCCTCACCGGGCATGCGTTCACCCTTGTAGAAAGCCTCGCCTTCACCCATAGGAACCAGAGCCATCTGACCCATTGGGGAAAGGTCTCCGCAAGCGCCTACCGATCCGCGTTGGCACATCACGGGATGCACACCCTTGTTGAGCATCGCAACCAGGGTCTCCACGATAACAGGTCTACAGCCGGAGTTTCCGTTGCACAGTACGTTAATACGGGTTGCTATAGCGGCTCTAACAACCTCCTCGGCCATCGGTTCGCCTATACCCGCAGTATGGGAGTAGATAAGATACTTCTGATAAGCCTGGGTCTGCTCAGGGGTAAGAACAACCTCTGAGAACTCACCGATACCGGTAGTAACACCGTACATTATCTCCCGGGCCTCTATCTTCTCCTCACACATTGCGCGGCAGCGTTTGATTCTTTCCCATGCATCAGGCGCAACCTCAATCTTTTCATTGTGCCGCGCGATGCATTCGATGTCCTCTACGTTTAATTTTTTCCCGGTAAAAGTGATAGCCATCATTCTCCTTTCTAACAGGGATTTAGTTGATTTTTGGAAAGCTTATTCACTCGCAAGGTTTTGTCAAGGTAGACATGTTCATTCTCTGCCGTGCAAAAAAAGATTTCAGGAGAAACTTGCTTTGGAAAATATCTGAGATAATCATTGAATCGATTAGGATATTAAGATTGTTGACTTCAGGGTCATTATCCTTATCCTTAGTCCATGATTACAAGAGAAGAAGCGTTGAAGCTGGTTGTGGAGCGGGTTTCCAACGTCAACCTGCGCAAGCACATGTGGTCAACCGAGGCGTGTCTCAGGGCGATTGCACCTCGTTTTGAAGGTGATCCTGACCTGTGGGGGATTGCAGGGCTCATGCACGACGTATCCTACGAGGATGCAGAGAAGGCGGGCGGTGACCTGATGCTGCACGCGGAGATGGGAGCCGGGTTGGCCGAGGAGAAGGGTCTTGATAGAGAAGGAGTTCAGGCAATACGCGCTCACGCGGGGGGTGTGCCTCTCGAATCAGATCTTGACAAGGTCCTATACGCTGTCGATCCCCTGACCGGTCTCATAGTCGCTGCAGCACTGATGCACCCTGAAAAACTGGCAGGCCTACAGACAAGAAGCGTTCTCAAGCGGTTCAAGGACAAGCGCTTTGCCGCAGGTGCTGACCGTGATCAGATTCGTACCTGTTCGGACTTCGGTATGGAACTAGAGGAGTTCGTGTCAGTATGTCTCGAAGCGATGAGGGGTATACGAGATGAGCTTGGTCTATAGCCTTCTGTTTTTTTCATCACCCTTATTCGCCTGGGGGGACTCACTCTATCTCGATCCCCCGCGTCTGGGTTCCGTGAGCATGGACAAAGACGAGATAACCTGGTGTCAGTGTATCTATACCGACATCGTCGTTACCTTGCTGAAAGAGGACGGTCAGTACTCCATCGGACTCAGACCGGTTCCGGTAGCCGAACGCAAACCGATCAAGACTTTTCTGGAAACCGCATCTGTTAATGTAAAGGCAGACAGTTCCGTTGACCGGATGACGCAAGGCTACTGGTTATCAGGAAAACTTTTCGATGCATCTAGTTATAATGGACCGTGGGAGGATATTGATATGATGTTGGGGAGGCTTTCACCCACGAATTACGTCAAGGTAAGCCGGTCTTCGTCAGGCGGGACGGAGGCAATATCAGGCATCCTGTATATCAGCGATAATTCGACGTTCCGGAGTGAATCGGGTACATACCAATTGAATACACCGCCTTTGACCGGGAATGCCTTGGAACTCATTACCCGTCATGCAGCCGACACGACCCTTCTCGAAACCGAAGGTGTTGAGGGGATAGTGTATCTTCAAGCCGGTTTCCCGCTGTTCTTCTACCTTACCGATTGTAGTCAATGATCTGTATCCTTACACTCATCTTCTTCTCCAGCCCCATCCTGGTTTGGGGAGATTCGGTATACATAGAAAGACCCCTTTTAGGTAAAACGGAAGATTATGCGGCAAACGGAAGATGCAATCACTGGGTGTACGATGAGGTGGCTTTATTCGAACTTAACAGCGAGTGGCGCTGGTGTACCGGGATAAGGTATCTTTCCGAAGACCATCGATCGAAGATACAGTCCGTGCTGGATGATACACAGATTACACAGGCCGAGATACCCGAGCTTAAGGAGTCAGCGGTCTACTGGATAGGGGATTCTGTATACGACGTTCAGCACTATCAAGGGCCGTGGGTAAAGATTTCACGATTGCTCACCAGTCTGGAACCGGACTATACCGTGGACATAAGGGATGAGAAGGTCGGTGCAGGTCTGGTAGCGGTGCATGGAATCCTGAGTTTTGATGGTAACGTAAGCTTTCGTTCCGTATCGGGGGGTAAGGTGGTGGAAGGTTCCGTATTGTACACAGACGCTGCAAGCTATCTCGACGAATTGGCAGAAAACAGATTTTGTACCATGAACGAGTTGGTATTATCGGGGATTATGTACTTTCGAGATGAAGAACCACGGTTTTTCTACTTGCTGGAGGGTTATTGATGGGTAAAAAGCAGGCATTGAGCTTTCAGGACATAATACGAAAGCTTCAGGATTACTGGATAGAGCACGGCTGCGTTCTTGTACAGCCTTACTCCTCGGAGGTAGGGGCCGGAACATTCAATCCTGCGACATTCCTTAAAGTCCTCGATGATAAGCCCTGGCGGTGCGTCTACGTGGAGCCTTCCAAGCGTCCGCGTGACGGTAGGTACGGCGAGAATCCGTTACGCGTGTACCAGCACTGGCAGCTGCAGGCGGTACTTAAGCCTGCGCCCGAGAACGCGCAAGAGCTGTACCTGGACAGCCTGAGATCGTTGGGAATACCCCTTGAAAGCCACGACGTGCGCTTCACAGAGGACGACTGGGAATCGCCGACACTCGGGGCTTGGGGTCTTGGCTGGCAGGTCGATATGGACGGTATCGAGATAACCCAGTTTACTTACTTCCAGCAGGTGGGAGGACTCGATATCGCTCCCGAGATGGTTCCGGTCGAGTACACCTACGGTCTGGCGCGCATCGCCATGTTCCTTCAGGGGGTACAGGCTATTCCCGACATCAAGTGGGGAGAGGTCGACGGAAAGGATGTAACTTGGGGTGACGTGTTTTTGAAGAACGAGCAGGACTTCTCGGCATACTCACTAAAGGAAGCCGATATCGGCTTCTTAAGACAGGCGTTCGAGCACCACGAAGCCGAAAGTGTCCGGCTGGTCAAGAAGGGACTCGTGATGCCTGCATACGATGCGGTGATTAAGTGCTCGCACTACTTCAACCTTCTGGACGCTCGAGGCGCAATATCCGTGACCGAACGCGCCGCTACAATCCTTCGGGTACGCAAGTTGGCTATGGGGGTGGCAAAGTTGTACAGGTACGGACCGGAAGCCGACGAGGGGTTGAAG
>WJJO01000430.1 GCA_014729665.1 Caldifarciminota bacterium | reverse complement strand
GAGTTCCCTTCGACGCGCAAAGGGGTCTGGAGGGCGGAGTGGAAGGCACTACGAAGGGCTATACAGACGTGGATTTCAAGTACGAAAAGGATATAGAGATTGACGGTAATCCCGGTAAGGAGTTCAGGTTTACGGGTAAGCAGTCGGGGACTCATATTGAGTACGTGAGCAGGGTCTACATAGCGCGCGACCGCATCTACCAGATTTCCATAACCGGGATGAAAGGAAAGATTGCTGAAAAGACAATTAAGACTTTCTTCAACTCGTTTGAGCTGATTTAGTCTTACCCCACAATTTTGCTTCGCAAAATAGCGGGGATCCCGGGATAATTAAGGAAGGACATTGAATGTCGGAGATGTATATAAAGTTCCTGGGAACCGGCGGGGCAAGATATGTAGTTGCGAAACAACTAAGATATTCGGCCGGTATTTTTCTCCATGCCTGCGGTCAGAATGTAATGATCGATCCGGGTCCAGGTACCCTGGTCAGGATGGCAAAATCCAAACCCAGGATTGATATAGAAAATATTACCGCAGTCATTGCCACTCATTCTCACATAGACCACATCAACGATATCAATATCCTGATAGATGCAATGACCGAAGGCGGGGATAAAAAAAGAGGCAGGCTGTTCGCTCCACGTGAGTGCCTTGAAGGTGAAGACGCCGTTATATTCAGTTACTTGAGGAACTTTCCTGAGGATATAGTTACCCTTGAGGAGAAGACTTCGTATGAGATCGGAGATTTGAAATTCACGACATCAATCAGGCACAGACATACTGCAGAAACCTACGGACTGATCTTCTCCATTGAAGGAAAGAAGGTATCCTTCCTTCCCGATACCGGTTTCTTCGATGGGCTTCGGGAGAGCTATGCGCAATCGGACGTGCTTATCGTGAATACTGTCCTGCGGTCTTTCAAACCGGGTGCAAGCGAACGTCATTTATCCTTTGACGATCTGGAAACCCTTATCGAATTGCTTTCGCCCGGCAAGTTGGCAATGACCCATTTCGGAATGGGCATGTTGAAGGCAAGGCCGTGGGAGCTTGCCCAGGAGTTATCCGGGAGGTCAGGTATTGAGGTTATAGCCGCTTCCGACGGCATGAGATTGGATTTATGATGGTTGACAATGGGGGTATTCCTGATTAAATATGGGTACAAAGGAGGATTAATGAAGGCGTTGAAGTTCATCTTGCCGATTGGCGTTATGCTTTTTATCCTTACCGGATGCACCAAAAGAAGACCGGAGTGGAGGGAATTTTCATTCGAGGAAGACTTTTCTATAATGATGCCTGCGGAGCCAAGGAAGGCGGGATTCAAGGTTTCTGACGGGGATGAGGAGGTAAGGTTTCACGTCTACAAGGCCAAATCCCGGGGTCATAAGTATAAGGTGATGACCTCAAACGTTATCGAGGAGCCTGACGTTGGGGATCTAATGGATATCGGATTCGAGCTCAAGTACGGTAAGTTTTCTATCGAGGAACGAGACTTTACCTACAATGGATATCCTGGAAAGGAGTTCACTACCCGAAAATCCAGGCGTACATCGATTACACGCTACTTTGTACTGGATGACCGGTTTTATCTACTGAGTGTCCGTTACAAGAATAGATATCTGGTCGAGGAGGATGTAGAGAGATTCTTCAATTCCTTTAAGGTTAAGGATCATCCACCTGCCTATACCGCAGAAATCGATACGACCGGATAGATAAAAAAAACACCGATAGGCGTTGGTTTGTCTATGAGGGTGATTCGTTTAACTCACCTTGATTAATTAGTTGGATAAAGGTTCGAGAATCGAAAATATTACGTTCTAACTTGAGAAGGGGTCTTAAACCCGCTTTTTTACATCCGATAGTCAAGTTCTATCTAACCAGAATTACCTTCTGCGGCTTAAACTCGCAACCTATAGGGACAATGAAGTATACTCCTGAATCATATCCTTCGCCCCATGTAATAACTCCAGATGCTGATCGGTTGTATATACGGTCAACTATTGAACCTGAGGCGTCGTAGACTTTAGCAAAAAACCCTTCAGGTTTATTTCTATAACGGAAGGTCAGCGCTGAACCGACGGTAGTCGCAAAGTCCCAATCAGATAATCCGGGAGGATTTTCACAAATCCAGGAAGTATCACCAGCGGAGTTGGTTCTGATCATCCATAAATCATAACTTCCGTCACCGAATGAACGGGTTTGACCGGTGAAGATGTAACCTCCCTGCGAGGCTTTGTATACCGAGTAGCCGATATCGTCGTTCGATCCACCGTAGGTTTTTTGCCACATCTTGTTCCCGTTTCCGTCAACCTTTAGAATCAGCATGTCAAGTTTATTGGTACCGGTATAACGCCTCCCGGCAAGGACGTAGTTCCCGTCCGATGTCTCCACTAATTGATAGGTTCGTCCGCTATTATCTACCTTACTCCACAAGGTGTCGCCTTCTGAATCGGTCTTTAACAACCAGGTATCACTTCCGTACTCTCCCGCCACGAAGAAGCCCCCGTCACCTGTAGGTTCAACAGAATGCCCGTGTTCGTAATCGCCGCTTATTCCATAGGTTTTAACCCAGATCGTGTCACCGTTTTCATCAATCTTGAGCAGACAGAGGTCTTCCCTTTCTTCTCCAAGTTTTAGTTCCCCGGTTATAACGTACCTGTTCTTTGATACTTCACGAATCGAATAACCGTGACCTTGAACACCGTACTCTTTTTCCCAGATCAATTCACCTTCAGAGTCTGTTTTTAATATCCATAACTTACCACTACCATTTATTCCGGTAATCAAATACCCGTTCTCGATTGCCAGTATTGAGTTCCCTTCACATCCTTTTTCGTCCTGTTTTCCGTGTATCTTAACCCATTGGCTGTCGCCTTCACTATTCGTTTTCATGATAAAGAGGGTTTGTCCCAGCCATTGATCATCCTTGGAGCCGGTTATTATGTAACCACCACCGTCAATTGCGTTAATAAAGGTTCCACTCATCTCAGGGTAGGAATGATTCCAGACCAAATCTCCCGAACTGTTGGTTTTGGTTAACAGGAGGTTTTCTCCGGTTTGACCGGTGGCAACGAATCCGCCGTCAGCGCTTTCGCACACCGATTGGCCTAAATCATTATCCGCTCCACCATACGTAAAGATCCAACCTCCATAAAGAATATAGGGAGTAACGGATAACATTACCCCCATCAAAATATACGAAAAACCTAACTTCTTCATTTTTCCTCCCATGGTTGATATACCATGATCCAACTTTTCGATAATTATACCCTTGTTCGGTGAAGATGTCAAGCAATCGATGTAACTAATAAGTTTCAACTTAATTAGTTAGATTAAATTCTTTTCCATACCCTTGGGGTTGGTGTATCGATAAGTAAAGACGGTGTCTACATCCGATCGGGGTTGCCAAATTCTATTTTTTTAATACACTATTTCTAAAAAAGAATCAAGGAGGCAATATGCTTTTTGACGCAAGCCATCTTTTTTCCAATGCGGCTCGAAGGATGCGCCGCTCGGAGATTCGGGAACTATTGAAGCTTACACGAAAACCGGATATCATCAGTTTTGCCGGAGGCTTACCCGCACCCGATCTCTTTCCGATAGAAGAGTTCAAGGAGATATCGGTTCAGGTTCTTGCCGAAAAGGGAGCGACCGCCCTGCAGTACGGGCCTACAGAAGGCGATCCGGGTCTGATAGAACAGCTGGTAGCATTTGAGAAACGAGGCGGTGTAGAGATCACCCCGGAGCAGGTTCTGGTTACTACCGCCTCCCAGCAAGGCCTTGATCTGGTGGCTAAGGTTTTCATCAACGAGGGAGACCCTATTGTCCTGGAGTTGCCATCATACATCGGCGGCCTCCAGGCCTTCAACTGCTACGGAGCCGAGATGCACGGAGTCAAGCATGATGATTACGGAATGCGTATCGATTCACTAAAGGCAACACTTGAGAAACTTGCCAACCAGGACAAGACACCCCAATTTATATATGTAGTTCCCGATTTTCAGAATCCGTCAGGCGTTACCATGCCCAAGGAGCGCAGACTCCAGGTGCTGGGGCTTGCCAAGAAGTTTAATACACTCGTTATCGAGGATACCCCGTATCGGGAACTGAGGTTTGAGGGAGAGCACGAACCGCCTTTCATTTCCCTCGATGACGATGAACGGGTTGTAACACTGCATACCTTCTCCAAGATACTCATTCCGGGTTTCCGAACAGGATGGCTGATTACCCGAAACAAACAGGTCATGGATAAGCTTGTCATGGCAAAGCAGCCTGCTGACTTATGCACCAATACCTTCGGTCAGATGATACTGGCCGAGTACATGAAACGCGGTCTTTTAGAAAAGCAGATTGAGGTTATCAAAGACGCTTATAAGAAGAAGAGGCAGATCATACTCGACGCATTCGATGAGAATATGCCCAAGGTAGATGGTCTTTCCTGGACCAAACCTGACGGCGGTCTTTTCCTTTGGGTGCGGCTGCCCGAGTACATGAG
>WJJO01000429.1 GCA_014729665.1 Caldifarciminota bacterium | reverse complement strand
TGACAGGTTACTGGATACCGGTTCCGGGAGAGATAAACTCTGCGAGGTTGCCTGCTTATCACGCACTGGATGTTCAGTTGCTCAAACGCTGGGAGTTCCGGAAGTGGGGAATTGCGATTTTCCTGGAAGTAATGAATGCCTACAATCATTATAATGTTGCCGATATCTACTATATCGAGGATTATTCCGATTACGAGTACATGCCTTTTTTCGGAATACTGCCTTCGTTCGGGGTGATTGCGGATTTCTAAGCATTTTTGGTTGACAACTCAGATAAAGTCATTATAGTGTATGTAAACATAAAAGGAGTATGGATGAAAGCCAGGAACAGTGCCATCAATATTCTGCTTAACGAAGCCTGTGTCCCTATCCGGTGGAGGGTAGAGCGGGAAATCCTCGGAAAAACCAGGCCTGAAACCGTCACCGTTAAGGAACTTTTAGAATACCCTCGTGTGCAAGAAAATTTCGATTATCTCACTGGGAAAGCCGATTTCGACTCCATACACAGTTCGTTCAAGTATATTTTCGAGAACGTGTGCGGAAGCCTTCATGATCTGGGTATCAGGCAGGGGATGGACAATCTCGACCAGCGAATCAAGCCTTATCTGGACAGGCTCGATTACCTGGTTAACTCCACCGATCACGGCGAGAATCTCTACACCGGATTCCTGGGCAAGGAGTTCCAGGCATCAATCATTGCCGGATCGGTAAGTCTCATAGGATATCACAAGCATCCGGTTGTCCGCAAACACGTTAAGGCGCGACTGGCAAGGCTCGCGGAGTTCAAACCTCATTTCGATCTCAAGACCATTTACTCCCCCGATCCCAAGGGGTATCCGAAGTTGTGGAGGGATAAGTTTCCGTTTCTCAATCCCGAGCACTACGCCAGCAAGCGCTTCCATCTTCCCTGGATCCACGACCTGGACTGCTGGGGCAGTCTCCCGCTCAGGCTGCACACCATGGCCGATGAGGTGGCGACCTGGATCATGACCGACGATTACCAATCCTTACCCGACGGATACGGAGTCATCGCCACTGCACCACGCCGCTACTACGCTATGGGCTGGAGTATCAAGCTGCCCGGCTGGACGCGCGACTTCAATCCCAGATATGCGGGGATGATGTTTCAGTACATGGAAGCTCTGGCTCCGTTCAAAAGCGCTGCGAATCATCCCTGGTTTCGCAAAGCTCTTGACTGGTTTGAAGGATTTGTTGATGATGATGGTCTCTTTCAACTCCCCAAGGAAAGCTTGAAAGAGACAGGTTACTGGGTAGGAGGCGGACTTCCAGCAATCGAACTCAAACCCAGGACATATCGGAAAAGGGTACTGGAGGCAACATTCCGGCTGTTAACATTGAAAAGGATAATTGATGGATAAAGCGATTGAGATTCTTCTTTCCGAAGCATCAGTCCCTATCCGGTGGCGAGTGGAGCGTGAGATCCTGGGCAGGGATAAACCGGAGACTGTAACCAGGTCGGAGCTTGCTCAATGGCCACAGGTCATCAAGAACCTCAACCTCCTGGCTGGTGACTGCCGGTTTAACTTTCTGCACTCATCGTTTGACTACGCTTTGGAAAATATATGCGGGGAACTTCATGATTTGGGTGTACGTATGGGTGACGGAGATTTAGATCATCGAATAATATTATACTTGGATAAACTGGAAAGAATTAAAAAAAGTGATATGCCTTTTGCCGGGTTCAATGCTTCAATCATTACGGCGGCAGCTACTCTGGTCGGATTCGAAGACCATCCCGAAGTGCAGAAACAAGTGATGGATAGATTGAATTTCATATACGAGTTCGTCGAAAAGTTCGATCCTGAGGTTTTCTACATTCCTGATCCTTCTGACATGTCCAAGATCTGGAAAGGCAAAAATGAGATGGTTAACTTTGACATCTATGATTCTAACCGGGGTTTATCCTTACCAACAATACACGATCTATATGCATGGACTGGTATTACTGATTCCGTGTTAAGGCAGAAAGCGGATAAGTTGGTTTCTTTTATTCTGTCCCCCGAATACCAGGAGCGTATCAAACCGGGGTTCGGTACGGTAAAAGTTAACTCTGGACGTTATCGGGGAATGGGGTGGAGCGTTCATGTCCCGGACTGGAACGGCGAACCGGATGTAATGAACTTGTCTACAGTTTTCAGGTTTATGGAAGCCTTGATTCGTTTCAAATCGGTAAAATCTCATCCATGGATCAAACGAACACTAGCCTGGTTGGATTCATTCACTGGGGAGGATGGCCTGTGCTGGATACCAAAAGATTCACTCAAAGGATCAAGTCCATCCTATTGGGTTACGGGTGGAAGAATTTCACTTGAACCAAAACCCCGAACCTATCGAAAACGAGTTCTTGAGGCGACGTTCAGGCTGCATCTGATTAAGCGCCTCGGGTCTTGACATAATCAGTTTCTTAGGTTAATCTTATAGTAACATGTTAAACAGGAGTTTCAAATGAAGAAGGTTCTTCCAGTATTAATCGTACTTGTACTGGCGGCATGTACTCCCAAGGCCTTAAAGCCCGCCAAGGAAAAGAGGATAAAGGCCTTGTATAACTCCAGCACGACTTCGGTCAGGGTCATCGGTGAACCGAAGGCCGTAAAGAAGGGTGCCAAGGTTACCATCAGGGGAACCGACGGTACTATTGCCGATACTACAACCGCACGTAAAGACGGTTCGTTCGACGCATTTTTCTGCGCAGGCGAGTGGGCACGTGAAAACCTGAACTGCGACTACTTCGGCGATGCATATCCGGGTGACTGGATAAGGGTCGAGTACAGTTGGGAAGGCCTGACAAGTCCGCCTACACTCGTGCAGATATGGAGCCGCTGACCCTTAACACCCGTCCCGTAACACACCATTTGAATACTTAACACGCTGCGGCAAGTGGAGTAACATGAAAGGAAGAGATCTGGAATGCAAGAAAAGCAAACAAAAGAGGGTATCCTGAGAATATACGCTGTCCTTTGCTTGCTGATTACACTACCTGGATGCACGCCAAAAGGACTCAAACCGCCTAAGGAATCTAAGATCACCGCCTATTACACCCGTTCGGCAACCGTAACCGTTGAAGGTGAGATGGGTACGGTTCCGCCATGGTCGGAGGTCGTGGTTGAAGATATGGTAGGAACCGAAGCTGCACGTGTCATCGCCGACCGGAACGGCTCATTCAATATCAACTTCTGTGCAGGTTCATGGGCAAGAGAAAACTTTGAGAATTGCACATATCAAGGTGACCTTTCATCAGGCGACAGCATCAAGGTTTATTACGTGGATATGGGTATGACCGGTCCTCCGCTTATCCTTACTATAAGGTAGTATCCCTTTTCGATATCGGAGCTCCGGTATTAAATACTGTTTACCGAACAATCTCGGATGCTATACCTGATACGGAGGGCTATTCAGTTCTGGCCTCCAACAGCATCTTTTTCTTCAAAGCGCGTTCAAGATTACGTTCTACATTGGTGAAGGTTGAGTCGACTTCAAGAATTTGTTCCCAGAGATTTATAGCGGTGTCGTAATCCCCTGAAGCATAGGCCGTGGTGGCACTCAGATTGAGCTGGATGAGATTCTCCCGGTTTAATCTCTCTTCCTTCTTTATCCTTTCAAGGTACTCGGTGGCCTTGGTGTTTTCCGGATCAATCGCCAACACCTTGGAGAACTTCTCGGCGGCGTCCGCGAAGTTATTATCGTCAAAATCTTCCTCTGCGGCATCTAGTAGTTCCGAAATCCTTCTCTGGGCCAGGCTTATTATCTCTTCCCTGAATGTGTGTGCGCGGGCATTGGTAGCGTCGATTTCAAGAACCTCTTCTGCAAGTTCGATAGCCTCCCTGAGGGCGTCGCGTTTTCGAGCATCCCAGGCCGCAACAAGAAGACTGTCTATCCTGTTTTCGGAACGTCTGGTCGCAAGGTCTATGAACGGGTCTATCTCCTCAATATAGGGGTATCTATCCCGTATTTCCTGCCACCATTGCAGTGCCAGGTGGAAGTCATCGGCACGGAATGCCTGGACACCTTCTTCAAATAACTCCACCGCCTTGGAAGGCACATCATCCTGGGTAAGCATGGGCATGTTTTCAAGCTCGAGCAGCATATCGGCACGTCCTGAAAGAGCGTGTCTGTTTGCTGTATCCATTGCCAATACAAATTCGTACTCCCTTAGTGCATCCAGGTAATTCCCGTCCTCGCGGTAGGTTCGCGCCGCATCGAGGTGATTTATGATCTCCCTTTCCTTGACCCTTGCCGAGGCTTGGAGGTAGCCTTCCCGGGCTTCCTGGTTATCAGCATACCATGCCAGGGCTACGTCGTATTTCAGCATAGCCTCTTTATACCTGCCTACAGTCATGTCGGCATCCCCCAGTTCGGTAAATTTCCGGGATGTTTCGATGCTCGAGGCAAGATAGGGGTCCTCGGCAGGCCTCTGGGGTATAGTAATCTCCACCCCTACATGATGGGAAAACCCGATATTATTATGCCAGGATGCCGCATAACCGAGCCTCAACCTCTTCAAGTTAATATCAATTCCTGCTCCTCCAAAGGGTTTGATACCGTAGCCTCCACCCGCGTGTACTTCGAGTATCTCAAAAATCCTGCCCCCTGCGCCTATCGAGGCCTCTATTGTTCCGTCAAATCCGTATGATAATCCTGTCTGTATGTCAAACTTTTCCGAAGGATTCCAACCCGCTCCGAGTTGAAACCGAGTAGGCAGCGGTTCCGAACTGCTCCAGGGGACGTCGCCGAGAGGTGAAGAGGCAAATCCCAGGTTGGAAACCGAAACCCCGAAAAGGAATGGCTTTAGATTGTAGGCCGCTCCCAATGAAAGATAGGCCGCGATGGTCGAGTAGGTGTAGATTCTTTCATACAATCCCCCCAGACTTGCACCCAGACGCAGGTTCCCTATCATATTCGCGTAGTGGACTTGGATATCGGTTGTATAAGTCGGATAGGTCACGGCCGCGGAGTCGGGATGGGAACGGTACTCAAAGTTCCACAGATGAAACCCCCCAAGGCTTGCACCCATTATCCCCCATTTCCTGGTAGGGTAGAAGAAGTCCACCCGCTCCCATCTGGAACCTGCAAACCACTCGGTATGAGTGAGATTGAGGTATGTCGAAGGTACTACCGGAGATGTAGCGTTAACTGC
>WJJO01000428.1 GCA_014729665.1 Caldifarciminota bacterium | reverse complement strand
TTTGAAATAAGCTGCTAAATCTTCAATATTTTGTTGTGACCATTCTAGAGATTCTTTGTTTTTTACAATTTCATGTTCAAGTAAGGCTTTCCTAGGTACTAAGAATGATCCAGCAAAATGATTGCAAAATATCTCTACCGGAGTATGATTATGATATTTCATATCACAGATACCGCCTTCGTTTAGAAGTAGGTGAGCATATTCATGAAAAAGTGAGAATATTCTCGCATTTGGATGTTCTTTTGAGTTAAGTATTATAGTTGGGATACCTTTACCTGTTAAGGAAAAGCCGCGTGTTTCTTTCGGGGGCATACTTATTTGGAATACAAGTATACCGAGGTTCTCTACCCTTTTTTTCCACTCATTGAGCGCCCCATAATTTCTTATCCACCTAGATTGTTCTAAGACTGATACCCCTAAACGATTACGCTCTCTTGTCGCTAAGGCTTCAATATTATTTGGATTAGATGAAATTTTGGCATTATCAATACGAGGTTTAATTTCATAACCAAGTGAAAGTGCTAATTCAGTTGCTGAGTCTTGGAGTAATTGAGCTTTACGTATTGCCAAGAGTGTATCTTCTGAGAATTCTTTCTTTCGTTCTCCATCAGGGAACGTTCGGTGATCTCTTGGAGGTGGTGGCTCAAACGGTGGTTGTGAAAGGAAAAAAGCAGCAAGAGGTCTCTTATAGTAGTTTGCTAGAACTTCTAATTGTCGTAGCCGGATTTTTCTTTGTCCAGATTCTAGTTCCTTTACGAAATCTTCATTCTTACCGATTCGCTTAGCTACATCTCCAATAGACTTACCACGGGTTTTTCTTGCCCAAATTAAAACTTGAGGTTCTATGAAGACTTCAATTGATTTATTACCCACATATAAATATAATAACTTACCAATGGAATGTCAAGCGTTCGCAAATCTTTATGGTGCATACTTACTAGCTTACCTCTTGACTTTCTGCTTCACCTTCTTACTTGATTAGATAAGACCTTATTTTACCAATCCATTGATAGAAAAAACACAGATAATTGTATAATCTATTCCAGCACTTCCCCCCAAATCTCTATCTCTGCGACGCATAGGTCTTCATATATGGCTCCTTCGGAGTAAACCGACGAAAAGCGCAGTTCGATGGACCAGTCATCATAGAACTCCTGATTCATATCAAAGTACTGCATCTTCCGGCTGTCCTCGCAGGTTATGTCCTCGCCGTAGGTCAGGCTGGTTTTATCGGAATAAAAAATCAGGGAGGCCTTTTTAATCCTCAGGTTCTTGCTCCAGCAATCCCCCTTGTCGTAGCCCGGGATAATACCGAATCGGGTTACCCTGACGTGTCTGGAAAAAGTAATGGTTACGGTTTCAGAAGTGCCGTCGCCTTCCGCACCCTCGCACCATACCGTGGCAGGATTACCGTCTATTAGATTGGTTACCTCGTAGTCCGCCGCCGAGGACGGGGACAGTGTCGATGATGCCCACAACCTTTTCAAGGTCGGAGTAAGATTTACCAATCCCTCTTCATCGACTTCAAGTCTCGAAACGTCTGCTTCAGGCTCCAAAGTCGCCGGATCGGGTATTCCTTCATATATTATACTTTGATCGCTTTCGGCGGTCCCTATGTCATCGGCTTCGGCTGACACCTTAAGAAAAGTTATCGAGATACCGATCAGAATTGAGGTAATGGTTCTGTGTAATGTAATCATAACATCTCCTCCTTAGTTGCGCTCTGCTTGTAATATAGTCGCCTTTTACCGACTGTCAAATGAGATACTTGACTTTCGTCTAACCTCGAATAAAGTTCAGGAAACCAAATTATGGAGGCTTAATGACCAGGAAGACCTTAGCGATTATCGGGTTAATCACCCTAGCTATTGGAACACTTTCCTGCTGCGCTATGCTGAATGCGCCCAAGAAGGTTGTGAATGAGCATCTTAAGGCCTGGGCGGATAAGGATTACGAGACAGGCTATGCGCTTCACGCTCCGACCATGAATAAAACCCTTCCACCCGAAGAGTTCAAATACCATGTAGATAATATTCGCATCAAATCGTTCAAGGCTACAAGCATCAATGTGTCTGGAACCTCTGCTAAAGTCAAGGGTACCGTGGTGTTGGAGAATGAAGAGAAGTGGGGTTTCCGTTATACACTAATCCAGAGGGGGGACGAGTGGCGGATAATCGGCTACGATATCAGTCCGGGCGCTTTATTCGAGGAAGAAGACTAGCAAATCTGCAACATAAGCGATAAGATCATTTGCTTCTGATTGTCCGGATGTTGAGGAACTGTTGAACAGGGGGTACTCTGGTGAAACTTGATTGTCAGTAACAGGTGGAGGATAAGAAACAATCTGTTTTAGTTGGGTTGACAGCCGAAAAGTTAGAAATAAACTATCAGTCTAGTTCTGCTTTCCGAAATCAAAGGAGGTTTAATGAGTAAGATTACACTTTCCGTTCTTAAGGCCGATATCGGAGGCTACGTAGGCCACTCCTCCTCCCATCCCGAGGTTATGGCCAAGGCTGAAGCCCTTCTTGATGCGGCTAAGCGCGACGGGAAGTTGGTTGATTTCTCGGTTCTGGCATGTGGTGACGATCTTCAGTTGATAATGACCCACAAT
>WJJO01000427.1 GCA_014729665.1 Caldifarciminota bacterium | reverse complement strand
CGCTGTCTCGACTTCGGGCACGATTTCTTCTCTTTCTCTGCCGCGGCCTTGTCTCCGGAGATGAATACGAAGGGCGCGTCGTACGTATCGGCAAGATAGCAGTCCATCTTCCGCGCCTGAAGATAGTGAGGACCTTGCAGAGTACACTGCCTGCGAATATTAACCACGACTTCAGTCCCTTCCAGATCGCAAACGACGAAGATTTTAACTTTCTTGCTCCTTTATCTAACGCTACTTTACGTACCTGCTGCGTGTTTAGTTCGCTACCTCATTTATTGTGTACGATTCTTAATCGCTCACTTTTTAAAATACAGGATAAGGATTTGATAAATCATAAAAAACCATCCAAACAAATATACATTCGTTTTTCATGCTGTCAAGGGTTTTCATTGGATCGATCGTTTCCGACACTTGAAGGTTCAGTGAGGTTTTTACCTCAGGATTTATCCCCCGATTTTTACATCGGTTAAAAAACTGGGGATATAAAAAAAAGATCCCGGCCTTCGCAGAAGGCCGGGACCCGAGGAGGCTGTTACGAATACCTACGGTATGCGCAACCTGTCATAACCAAATCTTGCCTTTAGTATATCCTACTGAAATTATAGGATAAATACAAGCCATGTCAAGGTTCCGGGCGTCGACTTGCTATTGACAATCGGTTAATAGGGATTAAACTGATTCATGAAACGTATCCTATTCTTTACAGCTTTTATAGCAACCCTTGCCCTGATTGGTTGCGGCAAGGTTGAAGAAACCACCAAGCTGGTGGTTGATGACGATCAGATGCTTGAGATAACCTATCCTGCACCCAACGACACCATCTCATGGACCGCTGTTACAGGTATCGCATCGGTGAAAGAAGGTTCTTTCACCCTCGAATTACTCGACGCGGACGATGAAGCCCTTGATAAAACCACGGTTAAGCTGTCGGGCAAGGCCCCTGATACGCTAGATTTCGTAACCGATCTCTCCTACGCCGAGGAGGCTCCGTTTATTGAAGGCGCAATAAAGGCGTATCTGGATGACGAAACCAAGGGTTCGGTCTATTATAAGGTTTACATACTATCCGGGCTTGAGCTTGTAAATGAGGTAATATTGAGATTCTATCTGGCGCTCGAGCAGGATGATTTCGTTCAAGCTTACGGATTAATGGCCCCTGAAGGTGCAACTTACTCCTTTTATCCTGAGAAACAAATTTCCTTTGAACCACGAGGCGAAAAAACCGAAGATTTAGCATCCTGGAAAGACGAGGGAGAACACCTGCGGGTTTTAACACTGCTCAGGCTTCCTAAGTATTCACTTCCCGTAGACAACCTCTTCTGCTACTTAGTCAGTATAGAGCATAGATCACCTGCGGGAACCGAAATCAAAGATACCTACATCTTCCTGAAGCGTCAGGAGGACGGAAGCTTCCTGTTATACCCTCCCCGTGAAGATATCGGCGAACTTGCCGATATCGAATAGCCCGAATCAGGGAATATTAAGTATTCAAGGAGGTATTACATAGGTGTAAAGTAGTCTAGGAGGAAAGATGAAAAGTGTACCTAAGATGCGCTGGTTTAGATTGTCGATGCTGATGCTTCTACAGGCTGTGATTATGGTAGGTGCAGGCGACGAACTTGACGTCTACGATGACATCCAGCAAAACCCCTCTCAGGTTCAAATCCAGGGTACCGCAATCCCACTTGAACAAAACCAGATTCTCGATATCGGAAGTGGCTCGGAGAGTCTAGAGGAAAGCCCCGATCTTCCTCATGAATCCTTTACCGTAAAGGACGGTCGAAAGGGCTGGAAGGTGAAGGTTCAAAGACCCTTACCCCTGCCTACGCCCGCGGTATCGGATGGAAAGGTATACATAGGCGGCGGTTTCGGTTCCTACGAGTTCTACGCCCTTGATGCGGAGACCGGTAAACCCCTATGGCTGTTTCACTGCGGCGACGACGGACCGACGGCTGCGGTAATCGAAGACGACTGCGTGGCGTTCAACACAGAAAGCTGCATCCTTTACGTTTTAGATAAAAAGACCGGAAAGAAGCTCTGGGGTAAGTGGCTTGGTGATCCGTTGATGAGCCAGCCGGCAATCCAGGGGGGTAAGATAGTTATGGCATACCCTAATCAGAAGGGCGGCCACTCACTTGCGTGCATGGGATTAAAAGACGGTAAGGTCTTCTGGGCCGCAGATATCCCAGGCGAGGTCATCTCCACGCCGGTGATCGCCGATGGCAAGACCTATGCGTCAACATTAGAGGGTTCGGTTCACTGTTATGCCCTGGATTCGGGAGAGAAGTTGTTCTCCCGGGAGCACCAGGCGACCTCTGCGCCCTGGGTATGGCAGGGGGAGATTTATGTAAGCCTGCGCGAGGACGAGGAGAGGATGGTAAACGGTGAGAAGATCGTGGTTCGCACCGAGGGACAGGGACGGATAACCCATTCGGGTGATCGGGATAACGAAATCCTGTGGGCTAAACAGGACGCCGACTACCTTAACATCGAGAACTCGTCACGATACGCCGCCGAGCAAAAGGAACTAGATGCATCGGTCGGTTTTGCATCCGCGCCGGCTGCGGCCAAACTTGCCCAGAGCGAGGTGAATCTGGGAATTGCGTCGGTTTCCGGTGTTTGGGCCTACCAGGGTTCCCGCCCCACCATTATCGAAGGTATTTCCTACTCCTCGATGGGCGATACCCTAAAGGCATTGGATGCCGCCTCGGGCAAAGTTTTGTGGAAACGGTTCATCGAGATAAAGAACTCCCCGGGCGGCAGACCCTTCTCACCCCCCTCATACGCATCAGGCAAGCTCTATCTCGGTGCGGTTTCGGGTGAGATAATCTGCCTGGATGCAAAGGACGGTAAAGAGCTGTGGCGATACGACTGCGGTGAGCCCGTGCGCTTCCAGCCCGCAGTAGTGGACGGCAAGGTCTACTGGGGCACCGACGCCGGTACGATTTTCTGCCTTGAAGCCAAGGATCCAAAGGCAACAGGCTGGGCAATGTGGGGCGGCAACGCACAGCATAACTATTGAGTGCTCCTTATGAACCCTCCGGGACGCAAGCGTCGTCCTTCATCGAAAAGAACGCAGGCGGATATTAAAAGGGTTGGTTAACAAAACCTTTTTTTTAGAAACCAGTTTTTTAGCATACTCATCCGGGGTCCCCGCGAAGATGCGAAACAGCTTCGTGGGGTATATATCCGGGTTCCCCGTGGACGTACGCACTACATTCGTAGGGTATATTTACAAAGTCGATTCCAACGACTGGGAAGAACACACCATATAGAAGAGTCTGTCCAGATCAGGGTCGCCACCGAGTTGTGAGTGTCGGGCGAACTGCCACACGTTGAAGCCTGCCTCGGCAAGCTCGGTGCGCATCTCGTCGGGCTTCGAGTAGTGCATGAAAGCCTTACCCTCGCTTTCTATCCCCTGAACGTTGGACAAGAATACGTCTCCTTCCTCGGCCCAGGATTCGGTGATGACCTCGAAGACAGGTCTCAACCGAGACATGGTCGGGTGATAACGGTCGTGAGCGGTAATGAAAAGGAACCCGTTAGGAACAAGAACATTCCTGACCCCTTTAAGCAGTTCTATCCTCGCCTTACTTGTGGGTATGTGCTCTACGGCCTGTGAGAATATAACCACCAGGTCGAAAGACCTCTCTTCCATCTCAAGGTGATGTCCGTCCGTTTCCAGAAAGGTTACGTTGGCATTCTCCGAGATTGCATTGCGCCTTGCCTCGGCGATAAGCCGCTTGGTGATATCAACCCCTGTAACCCTGTACCCCTGTTTGGCAAGGGCAACAGATTCCCGGCCAACCCCGCATCCTATCACCAGAACCCTGCAGGGGTAGGGAAAATAGAGACCGACAAGGGTCTGCTCGACGGGCAGCAGACCTGAACCTTCCATGAATACCCGGTTCATTTCCGCCACCTCCTCCGGCTGGCTGTACTTACAGGCAACCTGTTTGAGTATTTCGGTAACATCAAATCCCATGTTCAGGAAGCATAGGAAAAACCCTTACGCTGTCAACCTCGGTATAACCGGGGAAAATCCGGGCGGCTTGACAGTTACCCCCAGAATCCTATAATGTTCACTAAAACAACCAAACTCACCGGAGGTTACGTGATAATAAAACGCACGATGGGATGTCTTTCGTTGATTGCAGTAGTTGTTTCAGCTCAAACAGCGATAGTTGACGAAAATCCTGCGAATCCCGTTGCAGGCAAACAGGCCTCATGGACGGTCGCATCCTTTGATCGCGATACCGACAACCCTTTAATGATAATTTCGGCGTATCTTTCCGACACAACCCTTCCGTTCCTCATCGAAGGTCAATCCACGGCTGAAGGCTGGCGTTTTAGATGGGAAATCCCCGAAGATGTCTCCTATGCGGGCTACAGGATTGAAGACGATCGGGGCCCTCTTCTGGATAAAAAAAGCGGTTCGATACCGGTGCAGCTTTATAATCCAGAAGGTAAGCCTGCATACAATAACAACCTGTATCAGGCGGTCATGCTTTACGATTCTCAGTACGGCGATCTAGAAGTGGTAAAGGAATTACTTGAAAAAGAGCTGAATCATTATCCAAATAATTGGACCGCACTGCATTTCTTGAGAAGTATTGAGGTTGAAACGGGGGAAAGAACTGTTGAGGAAATAATCGCAAAATTTGATTCCCTGCTTGCAGAAGAACCCGATTCACTGGAGATGCTTCACTTCGTAACCCTTCAGTATAAGTTTTCATTCAAGGATTGGATACCCGACGGAGAAAAGCTGCTTGAAAAATGTGTTGAACGATATCCTAAAAGTAAATACTGGGTAAAAATCCAGGGGATTATCTACAATGCACTGTCCCAGGTACCCGGCAGACTGGGTTACTTCGAAAGATCCTTATTCGGTAAGTTCGAGGGTGATGCAAAGGAGGCTGCTTATATGACGGTTTTATCTCATGCAGCCGAGAATCGCGACGCAAAACATATGGAAGAGCTTGTGGATTCGTTTTTTGACGAGTTCCCTTCCGAAAAGCTACCCATCCAGGTTATCATCGCGTTACTTCAAACTAAGTATCCGCAGCCGAACAGCCAATGGGCCGAGGAGGTCGATGAATGGTTAGATCGTTATCCCGACGCCGTAGATTTGAATATGATGTTAGCCTACTACTACAAGGACAGGGATTGGAAGAAGGCAGTCAAGTACTTCCGCAATGCTGCCAAGAACTCGGATTCACCGCAACCCGTAGTAGAGTTCGCTGAGGCGACCGCCGCGAAGGGAAAGAATCTTGCCGAGGTCAGGAAATATCTTAAAGAAACCATAGACGATATCAACATGAACAGATACCGGAAGATGCTGCCTGAGACCGATTTCCAATACCGACACAAGGTATATACCGCTAACAAGGCTCTCCTCTACAACTCATTGGGTAATATCTATTTGACTTCCGGGGACTATAAGGATGCGGTAGAAAACCTGTTAAAGGCGGATTCGTTTCAAACCCTCATCCCGGGGTATGAAAAGTCAGTGTACACAAGGCTCCTGGAAGCAAGCCAAAAGGCCGGCGACCTGTCGGCAAGAAAAAAGGCGTTACTAAACCTTTTGTCCTCGGAACCGGAAAACACAGAATTCATGATTGCCCTTTCAGATATCTACACCGTGGAGCACGGCTCTAAAGAAGGATTCAGGGATTGGCTAAAGGAAGAAAGCCAGCAAATTCACCTGAGGTTCAGACTCAATCAGCCGCTGCCCGATTTTTCACTCATGGGCGCCGATGGGGATACCCTCAGTCTGAGTGATTTTCAAGGCAAGGTCCTCGTAATCAATTTCTGGGGAACTACTTGCGGACCGTGTATTCAAGAAATCCCGCAACTGAACGAGCTTATGCAATCATACGAGGATGAAAATGACATGATTTTTCTGGCCGTAGCCAACGAAAAACCTGAAAAGGTAAATGCCTTCCTCGAAGAAAACGAGTTTACCTATCGTCATGCATACGAACTGCCAACAATGGAGGCGACAAGACTGTTTCAAATAGAGGCCATACCTACACATCTGGTGATAGACCGGAAAGGATACCTTCAATTCGAGCACGTCGGCTTTTCACCTGACCTTACCGAAATCCTGACCATGGAGATCGATGCCCTCCTTCAGACGCAGTAGGTTAAGGACGGTCAGGCGCGGGGAAAGGAAAGTAAGGTTAGCGATATTGGCAGGTGTGGGTTTGGTGATGCTTACAGGTTGTGTTTCCCGTTACAGCACAAGAACGGCCCAGAGAGACGCCCTTGTTGATGAGATTCACCGCTTCAAGGGGACACCTTACGTTTACGGAGGTGCAACGCCTTCAGGGGCCGACTGCTCCGGCTTCACCATGACCGTATTCAAGAGATTCGATATTGACATGCCCCACGGTGCCTACAGCCAGTCCAAGATGGGAAAGCGCATTCGCAGGGGTAATTTGAAGATGGGCGATCTTGTTTTCTTCAGCACAGGACGCAAAAAACGCGTAAATCATGTCGGCATATACCTGTGGGACGGAAAGATGGCCCACGCCTCCTCCACCCACGGCGTGGTGGTGGTTACCTGGGAAGGAAACTCGTACTGGGAGAAACGTTACGTGTGTTCCCGAAGGATTGTGGATTTTTGAGTTCCTAGAATTGCCATTTCTGTTCACGAAAGAAAT
>WJJO01000426.1 GCA_014729665.1 Caldifarciminota bacterium | reverse complement strand
TATACCAAAGCGTTACAGCTTGATCCTGACAACCTGAAGGTCCTATGGGAAGCAGGTAAAACCAAGTACCGACTTAAGGAATATAAAGAGGGAATCGATAATTTTCATACCTACGAAGAACTTGCAGGTGGACAGAATTATTATTTGAACCTGTACCTGGGATTATGCCTGCTGTGGCAGGAAGAACCGGACTTTGATGAGGCAAAACGAAGATTCCTGGCTGCAAAAAACATGGAACCTGAAGCCCTTGACCCCTACAGGTACATGGCAGGGCTGTACGATAAGAAATCGGTAAAGGATAAAGCAAACGAACAAAAATGGGTTGCTTTATCTAATGACTGGTACGATACCTATAAGGAAAAACTAAAGGCTCAGGAAGAGGGTATCGATGCATCGGAAGAAACCGTATACGTAGATGAAACCGAAGACAGGTATCATAAACAGGGATGCAAGGAGTTGGGTGAAAATCCCACCTCGACGACCAAACAAGAGGCCTGGGATAAAGGAATAAAACCTTGCAATGAATGCAGGCCTTAATTAAGGAGGAAGCCAATGAAGAAGAAGACCTTATCGGCTATACTTACCGTAGTAATAATAATACTTCTCGGGGTGCTAGGGGTCATAATAATCCTGCCCCTGGCGAAAGAAGCAAGACCTACACAGGCAAAGATACTTGTCGAGAGATCGGTTTCCTCCCTGCCCATCTACCTTGCCCAGTCGTACTACTCTTGGGGTGAGGATCCTTCTGATACGATTTTTAAGGAGGATATCTTTTCCCGTAAAAGCGTAAAGCTTGAGGTAACGGTAGACGAGGAGGTAAATCCCGAAAAGGCAATCCAGGCCTTAAGTGAAGGGCAAGCGCAATTCGCCGTACTTTCATGGCCCGATGCGCTTTCCTGGATGGATACTCATCCGGAAGATACGCTGGTGTGCTTTTTATCGATCGAATTCAAGGAATCGCGTCCTGTTGAAGGCCTGCTCCCCAAGAAGGGCCTGAAGTTCGATAAAATTACCGATATAGAGGGAAAAAAGGTCGGGATACCGCACGGATTAAGGATTCCTTTCCTCTCGGTCCTGGGTGCGGTGAATATCGATCCTGAATCGGTTGCAATAGAAGAGTACAGTGAAGAAGAGCTCCTCCAGGCCCTTGAAGGAGAAGACCTGGACTTAATCTACCTGTATGAACCCTACTACACAAAGGCCAGGGTCCATCTGTCCGAGCCCTTTGCCGGCGGAGGTTTCCTGCCTAATTGGATAGGCGCTCCCTATCACGCTGCAGGCCTTTTTACAACAAAGGAATACTACGACGAAAACAAACGGGGCGTCCTCAGGATGTATTTAGCCATGAATCACGCAGTCAGGGAGATTGAACAAGCCGATGCCGATTCTCTAGGGGCTTTCCTGGGGAGTATCTCAGGGATAGATGACCCACAATTAACTACACGTATAATCATTCCGGAGTACTACCTTGTCCAGGAAATCAGCGCTTTCGATGTTCAAAGCCTTGCCGATCGCTTGGAGATCTACGGTACAATCAATACGGCACCTGATCTTGAAGAACTCGGGGTATTCTTGAAGCAAAAGGATTTGAAAGAATAGTGGAAATCGGCCGTGCTAGGCGGGAGGCTGGCGGTCTCCTCTTCTCGAAACCCGCCATACGCGAGGCTGAAAGACACCATGAGGTCGGGAAGACGGGGGCCCCTGCGCTAGTGGGTAGACGATGAAGATCGGGTCTCGACTCGCAGTACTCCGCCAACCCCGCCAGGTCCGGAAGGAAGCAACGGTACACGGAAGTGACTGCGGTGTTGAGAGAGCCTGGTTGGAGTCTGCTCTCTCCCGCAGTCCTCGTCGTCCTGAACAAAGGTGCCGCACGGCCGAAAAAAACCTTAAGGATTAAGCGTCATGACTGAACCCCATACATACTCACTTCGCTACAGACCACAGACATTTGACGAACTCTTCGATCAGGAACACATAAAACGTACTCTCACAAATGCAATACAACGCAATCGACTTGCACACGCCTATCTCTTTGCCGGTCCCAGGGGTGTAGGAAAAACCACGACCGCCCGTATATTTGCTAAATGCCTGAACTGCGATCATGGACCTACGGTCAATCCCTGCAACAAGTGCCCGACCTGTCTGGATATCAAGGCCTCAAAAAGCCTCGATGTTCTTGAAATAGACGGGGCTTCGAACCGTGGTATTGACAATATAAGAGAACTCAGAGAAACCGTCCGTTACCTGCCTGCATCGGGGAAACACCGCATCTACATAGTCGATGAAGTACACATGCTGACAAAGGAATCATTCAACGCCTTCCTTAAAAC
>WJJO01000425.1 GCA_014729665.1 Caldifarciminota bacterium | reverse complement strand
TTCCTCTCAAACCCTCCAGGACTATTGCCTGCTTCTCTTCTGTGCTCCAGTTCCTGCGTTTCATGTCGCCTCCTTGCTAGACTAGTGATTCTATCTCTACACATACCCCGTGTCCAGCCCCAGAGGGTCGCAGTATAAATGTATTTTAGTCGCACGAACCACAGGGTGCACTGTTTGAAGTGCATTCTATGTCACCTGAACCCCAACCGTCGCCTGTAATGCCTGATGGGGTACACCACATGACTTCAGCTTCACCATCCCAGGTCCAGGGCGTCGAGGTATAATCGAAGTCGTCATTTCTACTATTCCAAGTTCCACCGAGAGTGTAAGATGAGGACGTACTTTTTACATAAGCTGAGCCACTCCACGTTCCTGAATCTTCTACCTCACCGGATTGTCCAGTGGGCTTTGAGCCTCCGAAAGAAGAGACAGTGAGCCAGATAGTATCAGTACTGTAGGTAAAAGGCACGACAACTCCACCTACATTTACATAGAAAAGGTCATCATCACCTGCGGTGGAGTCGCAAAAGTATCCGCCTTCCAAACCGCATGTATAGGCATTATTGTTGTAATAGAGGGTTCCGTTAGACCAGATGAATTCTTCCCACGTCTCGCAGTAAGCGAAAACCGTGGTTGCTACTACCGCCAAAACCAATATGACGATTAAGGTTGTCGGGATGCTTTTCTTACGCATCATTGCCTCCTGGCTTGAGTAGTTTCCCACACTGAGTGTTAAGCGTCTCTAAACACACTTACCCGGTGGTTAGGTCATTTTACTCACAGGGGTGGGGTATTGTCAAGTGTTTTACGACTTTTTTTGTAGTTGTTATAATAATAATTACTTTTTTTAGCAAAATTTTGTCTTGATTCTGCCAGATGTGTCTCAAGAATTGGCTAATGAACTTTCACCCTTCTCCAATCTTTACGCCATCTGCGATGCTGAAAAGGAGGATATTGTTGAAATGCCGCCTTTTCAGGCGGCATTAGTGTTTGGAAGGAAGGAGGGGAAAACTTAAATGTGCTCCTTTTCTCGTGATACGAGAAAAGATCGCAGTACTAATCTGTAGGAAGTGACAAAAGTCACTTCCATTTATTTTCCACTCTTTACCTTTTCAAGCTTTCGGGCAAGCCAGAGATGGACAAGAAACCCGCCGAATCCGAATATGAACGATGCAAGATAGAACACCCAGCCCACGTACGGAAGACCGCATAAAATCGCGGCTATGAACGTGCCTAAAAGCACCGACAACATGATGTGAGGTTCCTTCTTCTTCTTCCTGCCCAGCGACAAGAGCCAGCGGCCCATGGTCGTTCCTGCGTAAGCGACCGAGAATACGAAACCTACAAAGTAAAGACCTGATATGAACAGGGCGGCGCCGATGCCTGCGATAGTCGCGGCGAGAAGGCCGAGGATAATGGGAAGGAGAAGTGCTGCGGCGAGTGCTATGAATCCTGTGAGTGCAGATAATCCAGGCTTTTTGATTATCCTTGACGTAACCCCTGTAAGATGAGTACGGAAAACCAGGGCAAGGAAAATACCGGCGCCTGCAAGGAAGAAGAACCCTATGATGGTCTTAAGGAGCCAGCTCCCGAACGTACGCTGCGGCTTCTCCTTTACAGGCTTCTCTATCTCTGTTTCGGCTTCTATTATTACCCTTCTGGAACCGGATTTCAGCAAAGCGCCGTCGGCGATATGAAGCTTTCCCGCGTCGTATCGCAGTGTATCTTCGATGATTGCTCCGTCCTGGATGAATATCTCCGCCCCTGCAAGGCTCACGGGTCCCTTGATATGACCGGATACGAAAACCACGCCTCCGCCTGCCTCAAGCGAGTCGGTAAATGTACCCGAGAGATATACGACGGCTCCGCCCACGTTTGCCTTTCCGCCGACAGAGCCTGAAACCTCGGCGACCGCGGCGCCTATGAGCAGGTTGCCGTCGACATCTGCATGAGACTTTACCTGGCCGCCGAACATGGTGGCGTAGCCGGGCACCGGAGCGTTCTGCTCCACAAGGGCCCCCATCGCGACCAGGTTTTCTCCCATACTGTAGGCCGAATCTATCTTTACGTAAGCTCCCCATTCCCCCTCGAAAAACAAGTCCCAGGGATTAACCTCTATATCCTGGGCGGATAACCCAGCAGTCATAAACGCTAACACCCCGAATCCGAGCAGCTTCTTCATGCATGCCTCCATGTTAAGGTTAATTCTCTATCTTCATCTAACACTAAAGACGCATCGCAGCCGGTAGTGTTTCAATATGCTCATTATCTCACTCTGCAATTAGACATCGCAGTATGAAGGGATTGGACTTCCGCCGCTTACAGCAAGAAAGGATTCACCGCAAAGAACACCGAGGGCATTAAGCTTTCTAAGACACAGAGATCACAGAGGACATAGAGAAACGGCTGACGGGTTACGGCCTGCGATGGACGAAATACATCAGTTCTTTATCGATGGATGACCGAAGGGAATAATCTTCAAATCTTGTAATCTTCTAATCTTTGAATCTTAAACCGCAGGAGAACGAACGAAGTGAATTCTTATCTTCTGCCGAAGGAAAACGACTGTAAGGAGTTCTACCGAAGGAGATCGACCGTAGGGAGATCTAATCGATAATCACCTTACGACCACAACCTTTGCTTTATCCTCCCTTTTGAACCGGAGTTCAAAAGGATCGGAACCTTAGCGTAAAACTACCAGTTTGCTAACTGCATTATCTGTCTCAGCCACAATCCGCGCGAAGTATACCCCTGAGGATATCCCGGTAGGCTTCCACTCACCCTTGCCGTGGATGACATCTACTGCAACCCGGCGGCCTGCCGAGTTGTAAAGGATTAATATGGCCTCTTCCGGGGCTTCGTAGGATAGCCGGTTGAGGGTTGAGGAAAGTTTGATTGGTGAGGGGTTGACCAGGGACTCTTCTTCTATCATGTTTTCATCAGGCATGTCCCAGTCAGAAATCATCGCCCAGGCCTCAAGGATGGTGTCTGTGTTAAGCCGAGAGTATGTCCAGACTATCCTGCTGCTGCACACTGCTACTGCTGGTGGTTGCCGAAACCACCTCCCCCCAACTGTATCTGCCCCCCAGGGTGGTGTAAACTCGAAACTGTAAGTCCTGCGCACAACTTGATTGGTGTATGAAAAAATATCACCCAAGAGTCCGACCTGATGTTTCCATTTGAAGCTAATGTCATGCGAATAATGATAACTTCTCGTATATGCGAATACGAACTCCGCATCGTCAACTTCGGGTATGTATGGGTCAACGTCAATCGAGTATCGACCAGACAGATCTTGCAGCGAATTCCACTTGTCATCAGGAATAAGATGGTCACATAGGTAATGGGGGGTTAGACCCCTATCAGAAAACATCCTACCCATTAAGTCAGAAGTAGCACGACCCATTAGATAATCTGGCCAAAAAAGAACGAAACGACCTTCATCTAACCAGAACGGCTTAACCCGGGAGGCGTTGTGATAAAAGGTGTCCCCATGGTCTGGTCTGTGTCCCATCGGTTCCCAGGGTAGGATAGGTTCGTTATCCGCATCGAATACCTGGAACTTGGGCAGAACGTAATCATCACTGCTTGTCAGAAAATCTATCCAGGTTGCCACCAGATCACCGTTGTCGGCAAGCGCCACCTGGGGAACGTGGAAATTAACGCGTTCCTCACCGAAGTCATCAGCGTGCGGAAAGAAAGGTTCTCCTTTCGGATTTCCCTCGGCATCAAAGCGTTGAATGCGAATACATGTATAGTAGATAAGTAGCTTCTGGTCCCACACTATAACGAAATCACCGTTACCAGCTACGCTCATATCAATAGGACGCTTGGAATGGTAAAGATAAACATCATCTACCAGGGTCTTGGCCGGGCCAAGCGGGTTACCGTCTCTGTCGAAACGCTGGTAACGGAGATGGGATAACTTCTCACTGCTTTGAGTCCTATTGTCCACCCAGGCAAGGTAAGTATTTCCAGACGAATCCATCTCAATGCACGGATAGTATATTCCTACCGTATCATCGGTTTTCTCCACGCGGTAGGGTTCGGTAAGCGAGGTTCCGTCTTTTTCAAAGAATCTTATGAAAAGACTGTTGCTGTCCTCATTCTCCTCCAGCCCCAAGCTGTCCAACCAGGCTACGGCAAACCTGCCGTCAGATGCCATCTCCGCACGCAGGCTGCCCTGGTGATGACCGGGTTCGGCCTCGGCCACCCTGAAAGGCTGGACAAGGACACCTGCGAATAGTATCATGTTTAATACACTAAAACTCATAGCTTCCTCCTTACGTTAAGGATAGGATCTTGATAAGACTTGTCAAGTGTGGAGGGATACCCCTCCACACTTGTTTTAATGCCTTGTTTCTATTGACACGAACCGCAGGGTGCGCTGTTCGAGGTGCATTCTATGTCGCCTGAACCAGAACCGCCGCCTGTGATACCTTCCGGATCAGAGTCAGTTACGATCCCTTCACCTGACCAGGTCCATAGAACAGATCCGTATGTGAATGTTCCTTCAGCTGTTCCATCTATGTCGAACGAATCATCATCGCTTACGACGTATGCCGTACCACTCCAGGTTCCGTCTGCATCCTGTGTATGTAATGCGACCCATTTGTCAAGACACATTTGGGGTCAAAGAAGTGTAGAGTTTTCATACTGCTTTCCTGCAATCTTCCTGGTAATATAGAGCCTCGAACTCTTCCGGGCTCTTATACCCCAGGGCGCTGTGAACGTATA
>WJJO01000424.1 GCA_014729665.1 Caldifarciminota bacterium | reverse complement strand
GTCAACGCGGCAATTACCGGAACACACGGCGTACTCCTGCTGGCTGAACCCAGCCGTTCCAGTCTTCACGATCTCCAGCGGGTCATACGACTTCTCGATTTCTTCGACCTTCCCCGGTGGGTGGTTATCAACAAGCACGATCTTGCGCCCGTTCTAATGGAAGAGATTGAACGCTACTGCGCCTCCAGGAATATCGAGGTTATCGGCAAAATACCGTTCGACCGGACCATAACAGAAAGCATCGTGCGGGCACAGATCCCGTCGAAAGATCCAGGGTGCCGGTCTTCACAGTTACTCGAGGGATTATCAAAGAAAATTGCAGACAAGTTTGAAAGGAAGTCATGATGCAGCAAGGATTTGGACAAGGACAGGGTGGTGGTAGAGGAATGGGTGGTGGCCAGGGCGGAGGTCGTGGTCAAGGAGGAGGACAAGGCAGAGGTATGGGGCGTCCGGGTCAGGGAGCAGGACCGGGCGGCGAGTGCGTTTGCCCCCAGTGCGGAGCGCGTGTTCCTCACCAGCGGGGTACGCCCTGTTTCGAGCACACCTGTCCGAAATGCGGGGCCAAGATGACTCGCGCATGAGATTTTTACTAAAGAAGAATAAATAAACCAAAGAAAGGAGAATAACATGCCAGGTGGAGACAGAACTGGACCAGCAGGCCAGGGACCCATGACCGGCAGGGCTGCAGGTTTCTGTGCAGGTTATGACAGGCCCGGATACACCAACCCGGGAGCAGGCCGCGGCTTTGGCCGAGGATTCGGTCGAGGCTGGGGTCGTGGATTTGGCCGGGGATTCGGTCGAGGAATGGGTTGGGGCCGCGGCTGGGGCCGAGGAATGGGCTGGGGAGCCGGCTGGAACGCCGGTTACGCACCCGGTTACTACCCTCAACAGGCGCCTGCATATCAGCCGCCGTCCCGCGACGATGAACTCAAGATGCTTCGCGACGAGCTCAAGTATGCCGAGGAAGACATGAAGGCCATGCGTGAGCGGATCGCGGAGCTGGAAAAGGAAGCAAAATCCAGTTAACCGGTCAGGGGGAGGTTGATACCTCCCCCTTCTGGTTTTATAATCACGAGATGGCTGATGATGCAGATACAGCGGTATGGAAAAGGCTGTTCGGGGACTACTCCGATGCGTTCCTCGATCACTCCTATCAGCCGCGAAACGTGGGTTCGATCCCTGATGCAGACGTCCACGTCAGGCATACCGGGCCGTGCGGCGATACAATCGAGCTGTGTATCAAGATGAAGTCCGGTGTAATCTCAGAAATCACCTTTATCCCTGACGGCTGCGAGGGAACCACCGCGTGCGGAAGCGCTTTGACCGAGCTTGCCAGGGGCAAGCGCGTCAAGGATGCGTCGGCAATAAGCGCCGCATCTATCGAGAACTATCTTGACGGCCTTGCCGAAGAACACAAGCACTGCGCAGGCCTGGCGGTGTCGGTGCTGCACCAGGCGATTGCCCAGCTCATCCGTAAGACGAGGAGCTGGTAATGCCTACCTACGTCTATCAGTGTACTTCGTGCGGGAAGGAGTTCGAGAACACACACGGTATGAGCAAGGAACCGGAAGTCCTGTGCCCTGAATGCGGAGCCAGGGCAGAACGCAGGATAACCGGCGGGGCAGGATTCATTATGAAAAGCGGGGATTCTGTGGAAAGCTGCTGCGGTATAGACAGTCCCTGCAAGGATCCTAAACGATGCTGCGAAAGGTAAGAAAGGAGTTTTTATGAAGATAGCCGTAACATCGAGCGGTAAAACCATTGAAGACAACGTTGACGAGCGCTTCGGACGCGCACCTTACTTCTTAATCATAGAAGACGATAAGGTCGAAGCCATAGAAAACGAGAACCTTACCGCAGGCGGCGGCGTGGGGGTTCAGACCTCCCAGATGCTTGCCGACAAGGGAGTGGAAGCGGTCATAGCCGGTAACTTCGGGCCCAAGGCGTTTCAGGTCCTCGATGCGGCCGGCATCAAGGCTTATTCTGCATCGGGTAAGAAGGTTTCGGAAGCTCTTGATCTCCTCAGTCAAGGCAAGCTGGAACCGGTTCAGGGCGCGAGTAAACAATCCCACTGGTAAGGAGAAGTTGTGAAGATTGCGGTCACGTTCTGTTACCTCAATCAAGTACCATTTCTTTGAGTAAATGAATACAGTACTCATCATGGGTCTTTGTTGAAATGAACATCCTGTACGTCTCAGGAAGCCCGCGCAAAACAAGCAACACGGATTATCTATTGAAAGTTGCGTTGGCTGAGACCGGCGGACGGTTAATAAAACTCACCGATTACCGGATAGAACCCTGTAAATCCTGCTGGTTTTGTCAGAAAGTCCACAAATGCGTGGTTGAGGATGATATGACGAAGCTGCTCATACCCGAATTAATAGAAAGCGATGGGATTGTATTGGGTAGCCCTGTTTATTTCAACAATGTCTCCGCCCAGCTTAAAGCCTTTATGGATCGAACCTGGTGCATCAGGGATAAGTTCAGGAACAAGATCGGCGGGACTGTTGTGGTTGGGCGTCACTATGGTTTTGAAAGTGCCGTAACGGCAGTTAATGCTTTCTTTCTTAAACACGAGATGATCCCTGCAAACAGAGGGGTGTGCGGTATAGCTTTTGAGCGGGATGAGGTTGTGGGGGATCGCGAAGCCGTAGATTCGGCAAAAAGATTAGGAAAACGTATATTGGAGCTTTTGGGTCTTATAGATAAGAAGGATAGCTTTTTTTATAACGACAATCTATCTGAACAGGAGAGGAGTTGTGAAGAAAAGCCAAGTTAATCCTGGGATTCAGAAGCTTCCTGAATATCATCGATAAACTTAAGGAGACATTAATGAAAGTAGCGGTACCAACCGATGACGGGAAACGAATTGCCGAACACTTCGGCAGGGCGAGTAGTTTCCTGGTCTTCGAGGTTAATGAAAAGGAGATCGTTTCCAAGGAGTTGATCGACAGCAAAACCCCGCATGTCGGGGGTCAGCACGCCCAACATGCAGGCGGTTGGTTCATGGACGCCCTTGAAG
>WJJO01000423.1 GCA_014729665.1 Caldifarciminota bacterium | reverse complement strand
GGGTAAGGTAACCAGCTTTACAGATTACGGAGCCTTCGTAGAGCTCGAAAAGGGTATAGAAGGACTCATTCACGTTTCGGAGATGTCGTGGACCAGGGTAGTAAATCACCCTGCGCAGATACTTCAGATAGGCCAGGAGGTTGAGGCGATAGTCCTTTCCCTTGATAAAGAAAACCGCCGCATATCCCTGGGGCTGAAACAAACTACACCAGATCCTTGGTCTGTTATCGACGAACGCTACCATATCGGTCAGCGACTGGAAGGTACGGTATCATCATTAAAGAACTTCGGTGCATTCGTCGAACTCGAGGAAGGTATCGAAGGCCTGATACGCAACGTTGATCTTTCCTGGACTAAAAGGGTAAAGCATCCACGTGAGATACTCAAGAGAGGCGAGAAGATAGGAACTATTATACTCGATATCGACAAGGAAAGCCGCCGCATTACCCTCGGATTGAAACAGACACATGAAGATCCCTTCTATATGTGGTCAAAGGAGTATAGACAAGGTCAGCACGTTGCAGGTAAGATTATTGATATGCCGTCTTCGGGAGTGGTAGTTGCCCTGACCGATGAGATAGAAGGATTCATTCCACAGCAGCAACTTCGCAAACGTAAGATTAAGAAGATTAAGGATCACTACGATCTGGGTGATGAACTCCAACTCATCATCAGACGGATTGACCCGAAATCCCGACGTGTTATCCTTTCAGAACGCGACTACTACCAGAAGACGGTCGAAAAGGGACACAGACCAGCAAAGCCAATCAAGGCACCTAAGGGGTTTGCCCTGAAGGATCATCTGGAAGATGCGTTGAGTACACTAAAGGATGCAACAACAGAAGAAGGGCAGACTGAGCTTGCTCTCGATGAATCCGAAGAAAAACCTAAGAAGACCGCTGAAAAGAAGAAAACTCACCTAAAGGCTGAAAAAGATGATAAGTCCGAGGCCAAGGTCAAGGTCGATGCGGAGACGAAGGCTGACGACGAGGCGAAAGCCGAGTCGAAGACTAAGACTAAGAGTACGAAAAAGACTACTGCCAAGAAGAAAACAAAAGAAGAGACTAAAGAAAAGTCCGAAGAAAAGGTTAAAGAAGGGGATGAAAAAAAGGCTGAGGAGAAGGCCAAAAAACCAAAAAAGTCTACTCGCAAGACTAAGGCTAAGAAGGACGATAAAGCCGATGTAAAGGACGACGAAGAGGCGAAGGCCGACGACGAGGCGAAAGCCGAGTCGAAGACTAAGAAGGCTACCTCAAAGAAGACTACAAAGAAATCTACGACGAAGGCAAAGAAGGACAAGGCCGAAGACGATACTAAAGCAGAAGATAAGGGGAAAGCCGAGTCCAAAACTAAACGCAAGACTACTCGAAAGAAGAAGACCACAGAAGAGAAGCAGTAAATATCAGCCTTGCCTGACAAGGAAGGATTTAATGAGCCAGCCGCGAGCATTGGTTGCATCAGTTGGATGCAAACTCAGCCAGGCTGAGGCGGATTTATGGAAGGTTCATCTTGCAGGAGAAGGCTACGATATAGTCAACGGCGCAGAGGAAGTCGATTTATGTCTGGTTACGACCTGTACGGTTACAGGGCAAGCTGATAGATCGAGTGTAGCGTTGATTCGCCGTCTTCACCGGAGGTATCCGCAGGCTGAGATAAAGGTTACCGGCTGCGGGACTGAAGCGATAGCCGACCGGCTTGCAGTGCTTGAAGGTGTGGGTGAAATTGTTCGATTCCATGATAAGGAAGGAATCATTGCCGACCTGGGTATGAGTAAAAAAAATCGAACGAGCGCTATTGCCCGAAGCCGCGCCTTCCTTCGTGTGGGTGACGGATGCGACCGCAGGTGCACCTACTGCATAGTTTCACGTATAAGGGGGAGCCCCCGTTCAAAATCCGCCAAAACGGTTATCACGGAGTTGAAGGCGCTTGCGGATGCAGGTTACGGCGAGGTTGTATTGGTTGCACTTAATCTCGGGCTATGGGGCAGGGAACACGGGGATGATCTCGCCAACCTGCTTGAAAGGATAGATGAATGCGGGATAAGAACCCGAATACGCCTGACCTCACTGGAACCGGACACCATAACGCCCGAACTTATCGACGTCATCGCTTCGAGTGAGAAGATATGCCCTCACCTTCACGTGCCGCTTCAATCCGGTGATGACGGGGTACTCAAACGGATGGAAAGACCTTACAACACCGCAGGCTTTGCCGAGTTGATAGACAGCATTCAAAGAAGGATACCCGACGTATGCATAGGCTCCGATATAATCACGGCTACACCGGGAGAGGACGAGGCGAGTTTTGCAAAAACCCTCGAATTCGTAAGGGAACTTCCGGTTGCCTACCTTCACGCATTCACCTATTCCCCGCGTCCGGGTACGCCCATGGCTCGCGCCAAGCGTACGGTCAAGAACCCGAGGGAAAGGACCGCTGTCATGCGCAGCCTGGGTAACGAAAAGTCTCTGGACTACCGCAACCGGTTCATCGGGGAGGTAAGAGAAGGGGTCGTGCTTTCCCCAACCCGCGTTCTGACCGACAACTACACCGACGTTACCGTAAGCCATACAACGGCCAGGCAGCGGTCCCTTGTCAAGGTTCGGATAACCGGCACCACACCCGAGGAAACCTTCGGTGAAGTCCCGGACTCTAAGGGATGTGAAAATGAAGCTTGACATAAAGAACCTTACCCTTTGGCAGTTGTCGGTGGAGTTCAAAAAACTCGGTCTTCGTTCGTTCAGGGCAAGGCAGGTTTTCCGCTGGATTTGGCTTAAGGGGGTGCGCGACTGGAGCGAGATGTCGGATATCTCCAAGGAACTGCGTACAATGTTTGCCGAACGCTACCGCATCGGGCAGCTTAAGGTTAAGTCGAGGACCGGTTCGGCGAAACAGGGCGTGGTCAAGCATCTGTTCGAGCTTGAGGACGGCAGCCGGGTCGAGGGTGTCTGGCTCAAGGATGGTTCCAGGCGTACGGTGTGCGTCTCCACACAGGCGGGGTGCTCACTGGGATGTACGTTCTGCAGGACTGCCCAGATGGGCCTGAAACGGAACCTTTTGGCAGGGGAGATAGCCGGTCAGGTTTTGGCCATATCCAAGGGGCAGGCCGAGCGCATCACCAACGTCGTGTTCATGGGGATGGGGGAGCCGTTCTTGAACTACGACGCATGCCTGGACGCGGCACGAATACTGAACTCCGACTTCGGGCCGAAGATTGGCGCGCGCAAGATTACCATCTCTACAGCGGGGATAACAGAGGGCATCCGGAGGCTGGCTTCCGAGCCCGAGCAGTTCAAGCTGGCAATTTCACTTAACGCCGCGGATCAGAAGACCCGCGAACGTCTTATGCCTATTGCACACCGTTATCCCCTGACCGAACTTATGCAGGCGGTGCGCGACTATACCAGTATGACAAACAAACGCGTAACCTTCGAGTACGTGCTGCTCCGGGGTGTAAATGACAGACCCAGGGACGCAAGCGCCCTTATCCTTCTTCTGCAGGGCATACCGTGCAAGATAAACCTGATCCCGTTCAATCCCTATCCGGGCACCGATTACGAGGCACCCACCGAAGTCGACGTTAACCGGTTCAGTGAGGTGATTATGCCACACCTGCCCGCGGTGATGGTCCGCAAGAGCCTTGGCGGCAATATATTTGCCGGATGCGGGCAGTTGGCCCTATTACAACCGACCGCTGACAGCTGACTCCCAACCGATGACAGCGTGAAGTTCGTTAAGCGAACTTAAAATCTCGCGATTTGTGAGATTAAAAAACATCCGCCGTAGGTGAAGATTAAGCCGCCTACCGCTGACGGCTAACAGCTACCCGCTGGCAGCTTCCAGCTTTCGTAGGCATAAACCACCCGTTTTCAGTTTGATATTTACATTCTGCGATTTGAAATTTGAAATCTGCGGATAGATTCAATCATCCCCCACTTTTGTTGACTTTTTTCTCACCCTCCCTATCATCACCCATGGTCGGTATAAACCTTGCGCAGGATCTCCTGAACCTCACACCGGACTCTTTCGAGCAGCCCGTTGCAACCCCCGAACTCTTTATTAAGATCGACCGCCTCGCAAAGATAACGAAGGAGATAGAGAAGAATCTCGTAAGATCACAGGCTAGAGAGCCTGCGCTCCATAAAAAACTTAAGATAAACTACTCCAAGGCCCTTAACCCCATGCAGTTAGCCGCGGCCACCGCTACCGAGGGTCCCGTGCTCGTCATCGCGGGGGCTGGTTCCGGGAAAACAAGGACCATTATCTATCGGGTAGCGTATCTGTTGGAACGCGGGGTGCCGCCCGAGCAAATCCTTCTCCTTACCTTCACGCGCAAGGCCGCACGCGAGATGATGACCCGTGCATCCAGGCTTCTCAAGGACGACCGGGGCACCCGCATCATGGGCGGGACGTTCCACTCCTTTGCCAACCACATGCTGCGCCGCTACTCAAAGCTGATTGCCCTGAAGCCCGACTTCACCATCGCGGACACCACCGACTCTGCAGACATCATCGACTTCGTGCGCCGCGAGCTCAAGCTCGATAAGAAAAAGAAGGCCTTCCCGCGCAAGGGAAGGATACAGGAGATTATCTCCAAGGCGCGCAACTGCGACGTACCCATCCCAGCCATCATCGAAGACCAGTACACAGGGCTCTCCGAGTTTACAGACGACATCGAGCTGGTTGCCGCAGGCTTCACGGGCTTCAAGCGCAACCATCACATACTCGACTTCGACGACCTGATGGAGGTCATGCGCGAGGCCTTGAAGCAGAGCGAACCCTTCCACCAGCGCATGGCCCACCTGTTCCGCTACGTGATGGTCGACGAGTTCCAGGACACCAACACCATCCAGAAAGAAATCTCCGACCTACTGGCATCCAAACACCGCAACATAATGGTTGTGGGCGACGACTCGCAGTCCATCTACTCTTTCAGGGGGGCCAACTTCGAGAACATACTGCGCTTTCCCGAAACCTACCCCGACTGCGCCTACATCCGCATCGAGCAGAACTACCGCTCATCCCCGGATATCCTGGACTTTACCAACTCCGTCATCTCACAGGCAAAGATAGGCTACCGCAAGCACCTGTTTTCACGCAAGAAACGCAAGGGCAAGCCCGAGGTCCGCGGCTTCTACGACCAGACATCGGAGGCTGAGTTCATCGTCGATAAGATACTGGAGCTGAGGGAGGCGGGCGTTCCCACGAGCCAGATGGCCGTGCTTTACCGCGCGACCTTCCACGGCACCTTCGTTCAGGCAGAGCTTCTGAAGCGCTCGATCCCGTACGTGGTGTACGGCGGCATCAGGTTTACCGAGCGCCGCCACGTCAAGGACATGATTGCCTACCTGCGGATAATCCTGAACCCCCTGGACGCCGTGTGCTGGAACCGGGTCTTAAAGCTCATCCCGGGCATAGGCTCGGTGACCGCGTCGAAGATAGTCAGGCACGTACGCGAGCATGGGGGCAAGTTCGAGTTTGCGGATTTCGAGCGCTCCAAGTACGGGGTCGATTTAGTGGAGCTCGGGGATACCCTTGGCAGAGCCGCGGACCCGCATCTGTCATTGGCGTCGAAGATAGAGCTTCTGCGCGCTTATTACGCGCCCATACTTGCGAACCTGGAGGCAGACCACGAGGTGCGCCTGCGGGACGTTGGGGTTCTATACGAGCTGACCGCACGGTACGAGGACCTGGAGCGCTTTCTTTCAGACTTTGCCTTAGACCCGCCCTCGAACCAGTTTCAGGACCGGACTACCCCGCGCATAGACGAGAGCGAGGAGGACCCGGTGGTGCTTTCTACCGTGCATTCGGCAAAGGGGCTGGAGTGGAATACCGTGTTCGTGGTGCACCTTCTGGACGGGCTGTTCCCCTCAGACAAGGCCGTGGGAAATATAGAGGAG
>WJJO01000422.1 GCA_014729665.1 Caldifarciminota bacterium | reverse complement strand
GTTCGACGTGATTGGGCAGGCCGTAAACGAGGCCGCGATAAACATGAACCGCGCCAACAAGCTCGAGGAAGGAACGAGGATAGTGATCGGACCTTCGGCCTGGGAATCACTCGACGAGGGAATCCGCAAAGACTTGACTAGGGCTGAGTAGTTAAATAACCCCCACCTTTATCATCTCCCCCTTGACGGGGGAGAAAAAGAGGGGGTGATAACTCCCTCCAGGATACTCAATAACGCTTCAGTTCTGCGATCTTTGAACCTACGGTTCGCAAGCGTTTGGCATAGCCAAAAATATCGCAGGAACAATAGGAAGAATGTCCCTTTCAAAGAAATGGGTAAGAGGTGTGATAACCGCCGTCCAGGGTACGCGATAACGACATGGGGTCTATTCCGGGGTCCCCGCGGACGTACGCAGTACGTTCGTGGGGTAATTAAAAGTATAGCTTCAGGTCGGCCTTAAGCCCGTCGAAGGGAAGCTCATACGCGCATACACCGCTCTTGCAGATATATTCGCCCTTGAACCGTCCGTAAGAAAATGTTATCTCCCAGGGATAGGCGTCGTAGCTCAAAGATCCCCAGGGCCAGAGTTTGATAGAATCGGTGCGCATCTCGGCAACACCGCCTAGAGAGAACAGAAAGGATTCCCATCCGGCCTCGGCAAGAAGATGCGGTTCGTCCCAGGTCTCGGCGGCTTCGGTAATCCTGCGGTAATACGGCTTGAGATGAAGCGACACCTGACCTACCAGGATTTCGTAGGAAATCCCTGCCTCCATCATGTCGTTCTGGGGATTAATACCTCCGGGTATCTCGCGGTCAATTAGGGTGAAGAAGGGGGTGAACGTATGCGTGGAGATATCCAGCCTGGTCTCAGCGCCTATCCTTCGAAGACTGTTATCCCCGGTAGAATCCCAGGCCTGTGAAAAGGAACCCTCGAACCACAACCAGTCCGCGGGCGCGAGGTTAAGGCTTACGTTAAATCCCTGCTCGTCTGCTCCTTCGTTTATCGACTCGCCGTCCGGGTTGCACGGTATAGGCGCGTTGATGTCTCCAGCAAGCCCCTTGTAATCCTTTACCTCGAGGAGTATACCGAAGCCCTGCTGAGCGTAGGATAGCGAACCGGTCAGGCCTAAGCCCTTGACGTTATCGACACCTACCCATCCTTCTGCCGATTTCCGCCCCCAGGTGAATCGCTGTGCCGCGGCTGCGGTAAGGTCGAAACGCCAAATTCGGAGGGTGAGGTTTTCTTCAATCCACTCCTCGGCGGCCCTGCCGAAAAGGGTGTCTGCATCATCGGTAGCGTCCTGGCGGAGGTAGATTGCACCAGCGTCGATGAAATCGGCAGGAAATAGATTGAGATTCACTGAATACATCCAGTCGGTGCGGGTAACATGATCTTCTGCAAGCATCCTGCCTGCAAGCAGGCCTATCTGGAGGAAGTCGGATTCCCAGGAAAGTAAACCCCCGTCAAGGTTGCGGTCCTCACGCAGGTCCCTGTCCTCGAAGGCGGAAAGCACGAGTCCCTGCCCAGGGGTCAGGTAGTAGTTGCCAAGAATAAGGCTGACGTCCTTTCCTTCGTATGCAAGGTATCTTTGGGTTATCGCGGTTCTGGTTACCGTGTCGCGTATATCCTCTGCATCCAGCAGAAACCGGCCCCCTATACTAAAGTCGTCGACGTATAAATCGGCCTCGGCCTGGTTGTAGAACTGGGTATTCCAGACCATGCCCGAATCGGTCTCGGCTTGTGCAAGCCAGAAATTGGCTGTATTAATCCCGGATACCGAAACGTCGGCTGTAAATAGAAGGAAGACTAAAATCATTCAGGATTATGCCCTAAGCCTCGGGTATGTCAAGTGCGCCTATTACCTGATTCTCGTGTTTAATGAGACTACTCGATATTCAAGATAAAGGTCAGGCTGTCTGCCTCTGTACCGATTCCTGTAACCTCGATTGTAACCTTGCCTTCTGTTCCTTCATCGTCCGTTATTACGTGCATGTAGAGTTCGTCGTACGAACCGGATGCAGGCACCTCGACGGTAGCCGGATTCCCGGGCATTATACAAGCGTCCTTGATGCATATCTGCCACATCCATGATTCGGGAAGTTCGTTTAATCCGTCGGGAACGTCAACAGTAAGTGATTCGGCCTGTTCGGTATGGTTGAGAACCTTGAAGTCGAACTCGCCTGTCTCTCCCGCAGAGACGGACTTTACGGTATCGCCTGCAGCCTCTATCGAGATGTTTTCCAAATCGGATTCTTCGTTGTCATCGTCGCATTCAAAAGCCAAACCGCCGGTAACCATAATTGTTGCCAGGGTTATTAATAAAATCCTCTTTACCATTCAATACCTCCTTATGGATTTGGTTAAAAAGTCTATTCAATACGCAGTATAAAAACTTGAGTATCGATCTCCTCGCCGGATGCAGCGGTCAACACCATCGTGCCCTCGGTTTCCTCGTCTTCTGCTGATGTACCAATTGCAAGATGCAGCCCTTCAAGTAAACCCGATGCGGGAAGATCAAAATCACTGGGCACGGAATAGCAGATAGTCTCATCGCAGAGACTAAAGGACCAATGCTCAGGCAGTTCCCTCAGGATTTCGGGCAAGTCAAGCGTCAAGGTCAAGGGATTTTGAGTATGGTTTTGTAGGGTGAAGTTGAAATTTACGCTCTGGCCTATCTGGGAGACGGGCAGGATTTGTATGCTATCGCCGTCGAGATCGATACTGAAATCACCCATATCCGGATTTCCCCCGCCTAACTCGTTTGAGGCCGCCTGATATACCTCGTGGTTTGCATCCTCAATCCATGCAACCGCGATCAGCGGTCTTCCCCAGTTGGTCTCAAGGGCCAAAGTCCGGTCAAACTCGAGTGTATCCCCCGGGTTCAGCCTGACGGGTGCATCCGCCTCGGGTAGTCTCCTTACCACGTGATGCAGAAGGCCTGCCGATTCATCGGTAAGGGTGTCCTCGACCAGGGCGATGCGCAGGTATCCGTCTATAGACTCTTCAATCAGGGAAGAAACGATGACTCCAACCTTCCATGAAACGCTGTCTGCTGCTTCTGTCGCTTCCACCTCGATCATCAAAGGCGACCCCAGGGCCTGGCGATGCTGTAGGATCTGCGCCATTGCCTCGACGGTCTGCACTCCTTCAAAGGCCTCCACCCCGTCGAAGATAACGGTAGGGAATGCCGCGACGCCGAAGTCTGAAAGGCGCGCCTCGGTTTCGTCGCTTGCATAAGGGTCCTGTGTCTGGGAGTGAAGGGCCAGGACTATCAATTCGTCCGGATGCTCATCCAGAAGGACCTCTATGTTTGCCGCAACCGCAGGGCAGTTAACGCACCAAGTGCCGGTGGCCTCCTCTAAAAAAACCGTACGCTCGAATTCACCTTCCTGGGAAGGATCGGGGAAGCGTTCGCCGCAGCCTGATGCAACGATAAGTGTCAATACCAACGGAATAGATATTCCGATCTTAATTCGATGGCTGTACATGTTGCGGGACTTCAGTCTTCTCTTAAGGCGTTGCAGATAGCCTTGCGAATTGAAGAGGCGTCGGATGCGGTGTAGCCCATAAATGATGATTGTATCTTCCTACCAGGTTTAACGTAGAATGTGTGTGGAAGTGGACCGACGTCAAAAAGTCCCATCAATTCACCTTCGGTATCCATAATAACAATAAAGTCCCATCCTTGGCTATCGACCATGGGCTCAACCTCACGGACTGTTCGTTCCGTATCGGTATTGACAGAAACCACCGCAAGGCCTGAATCGGCGTAGACTACGTATAGACTGTCCAGGAGACCGAGTAAATCCTCACACAGTGTACAGGAGGTGCTCCAGAATGAGAATACTGTCAAATCATCGCCGAGAAGTGAATCCAGGCTCCATGTCCGTCCCTCCAGATCTACGGCCGTGAAATCTTCCACCGTAGTCGCAGGCGCTAAAACAACCAGTGCGAGAATTAAAGAGAACGTCCTCTTCATAATAAATATCTCCTTTATCCTTTTACCGCTTTATTATAATCATCCCGCGGTCGATGTAAAGGTCGGACGGTCACTCGATTATTTGAAGTTCTTTTATTATTCTGGTTCTTCCGTCATCTGCGATAACTTGATAAGCGCCGGCCTCGAGTTCTTCGACCTTGATATCGATGGTATGTGAACCGGGCTCAAGCGCCCCCTCATGCAGGGGTTTTATTTCATTGCCCGATGAATCGGCCAGAAAAACATTCAAATCGGTTGTTTGGCTGACCTTAATCCGAACAGAGCTTGAGCGTATGACCGGTTTGCAGTCCCCCAAAGAAAAAGCCGGGGTATCGGCATGCAAGGCCTCCAGTACAGTCTCGGTAATTTCCCTCTCGTCCTTTTTGGTGTAACCGGTCGTGGTTTTTATTATTTCCTTCTCAGGATTGACATAAACCGAGTAGGGAATGGCCTGAAACTTGAAAAGGCGCACCAACTTGCCGTCCGGATCGGTAATTACCGTAAAATCCCATCCCATGCTGGTTACCATCGGTGCGACCTTGGAAAGCTGTCTCCTGCTGTCGGTATTTACGGCTACCACGGATAGACCGGAATCGGCGTATACCTCGTACAGGCTGTCTAAAAAAGAGAGCTCCGCCTTGCAAGGCCCGCAGGTAACACCCCAGAAGGAGATTATTGTAATCCCCTCACCCAGAAGGGAATCCAGCGTTACCTGTCTTCCCTCAAGGTCATCGGCCTGAAAATCGGGTACCTTTCCCGCAGTAGATGCCGAAACAACTACTACTATGAGCGTGATTATTCTTTTCAACATAGCTTCCATTATATTCTCCTCACATCTTTCTGCAACGCATCCCTGGATAGGATTCGCAATCCTGCATAT
>WJJO01000421.1 GCA_014729665.1 Caldifarciminota bacterium | reverse complement strand
CTCAGGGATCTCATGGATCACGGTGAGGATACCGATGAAACGGTGGCGTTACTCAAGACCGGCAGGCACTTCAGGAAGGGAGAAGGACCAAAGCTAATCGTGGGTCGCAACGAGGAAGAAAATAAGGAATTACTTAAGCATTCAGGCAAGGATAGAATCATCCTTGAGGTCAAGGGTATTGGAAGCCCTATTGGACTCCTATTCTCCAAAGTAGCCGATGCGAATATACTTTCCTGGGCTGCGGCAATCGTCGCACGCTATTCGGATGCAGATGAAGAAAAATCCGTCAACGTAACCTGGCGGCAAGATGGTAAAGAAGAAGCTTTTTCGGTAGAAACTCCGACTGATTCCGGCATCGAGCCCTATCGAATCTAATATTCTGTATCTGAGAATTCGGTTTTTATCCTTTGAGATTACTTCCGATTTCAAAGCCTTTAGCAAGAAACTTACCAATACCGTGATATTCCCTCGTACCCGGGCTGTAGACTGCGGGTTTTACCTTAAGGATATCGGGGTATCCTTCATCTGAAAGAACATCCTCATCGGCCTTAACATCTACTATCTCGCCAACGAACTGGGTATGCAAACCGAGTTCGATCGCTTTCAGCAATCTGCACTCCAAGACTAACGGGAACTCATCCACGTAGGGCGCATCAACCAGATTACTCTTGACCGGGGTTAGGCCGGTTTTGGTGAATTTATTTTCCCTTTCCCCTGAAACCAGTCCGAAATAGTCTGCCTCCTTGATGTGTCTTTCAGATGGAACACTGATAGTGTATGCTTGATGCTCCTTGATGTTTTTGTGAGTCAAAGTCGCTTCTCTTAGAGAAACATACACGCAAGGCGGCTTTGAGCAGCACACACCAGACCAGGCAGCGGTCATTGCGTTAGGTTTGCCTGCATTACCGTAGGTACCGATTACCCATACCGGAGTTGGCAGGATGATTGTTTTGGCGCCAAGGGATTTTTTCATGGCTTAACTACTCCTTTTTTTCGGGGGAAGAAGAACCTGAAGTCAAACAATATGAAGAATACAAGCGTAATGATCATGGCAATGAAACCAGATGCACCGAGACCAGGACCGAGGAACCTGTCGGGGGCACCGGATAACATCAGGAATACACCGACAGTTCCGTTGAGCACCGCATGATATATCACCGCCGGGAATACCGAACCGGAGCGTAGTCTCAAATATCCCAGTATCAGGGAGCCAAGGATGCAGAAGGCGACCATCATGAAAGTTCCCCATAAGGGTTCGTCCGGATAGTTATGTCCCTGGACGATAAATGGGATGTGCCAGATACCCCATATCACGCCGATTAATAAAGAAGATTTCCAGTAGCCGGCGGGTTTGAGTTCGGTCTGGAGAAGCCCGCGCCAGCCGAACTCCTCGCCGAAGGTGAAGATGGAATTGAATATTGCCCCGATGGTAAGCGGCTGAACGTACATAAGAACAACAAGGAGTGGATTCTGCATTTGCTCGACCGCCTTCGCGTACTGCTCGGCAGGAAGCATGGAGTGTAACTCTTCGAGCATGGCGTTTCCAGAAGGGTCCCAGGACCCCCAACCTGTAAGAAGTGTTATACCCAGGGCGATGAATCCGAGGATGACGGGCAATCCCCAACCAATGATAATAAACCACCAGCGCTTGAAATTCAGCCCGTAGTCTACTAAGGTTTTCTTGTAGGTTCTGGTTTTCCCCTTGATTATTGCCGGAACCATGAAGGCTGATGCAGCCGGGAAAAGCATGCATATTGCCCAGACAATCTGGGCTACCGGGAGCATGTCTTCGTCTGCGTTAATCCATTCAGGTACCCATGCAAGAATCCATACCGGTAGGAATGCAATAGCCAGAAACAGGCCGATCCGGCCCCAACTAATCTTATTGTTTTCGTGATTCTGTTTGGTCACGTTCACTTTTTAATAACCCGATACTACATCATATTTCGGTCAGAATAGAGTTGACTGCAATCGAATAATACGTCGCTTACTCGAGAGGTCCTGCGACCTTCTCCACCGCTTCGAGAATCTCGCATGAACGAACCACCTCTGCCATCGCAT
>WJJO01000420.1 GCA_014729665.1 Caldifarciminota bacterium | reverse complement strand
GGTTTAATCAGTTTATTCAACGCTTCTTTCAACGTCCCCTCCGGTTCTGTTATTGTTTCTTCGCCTAACACTTTCGCCAATACGGTTTTCAACCTTTCTTCGCTTAGGCCAACATTAATAACGAAAGTTCCTGGCGGAAACTTATTCGTTGCTGCTGAATCACTCATCTCTTTCTCCTTTCTGAACCTTTTGGTTCGTTTTGCGTCAGCCGCCAACCGTTAACCGACGGCCATTTGCTGTTGTTACCACGCTCCTTCTCCCAGCTTACCCGCAGACTTCTTGGGCACCCGCCCGGCCTTCAGGAATACCGCGTAGTTCGTTATCTCCTCGCTGAACAGCTCCCGATGCAGGTGCCTTATCTCGTCGAATCCGTCGTCTTCGTTCCCGTAGAACCGCACCCCGTTTCCAAGGCCTGCGTAGCTTGTATCCGACTGTGAAGCCGTGGCGTCCAGGACGCCCCCGAGATAGACGGCGATCTGGAGTGCGTAGATTGGCACAGGGTCTTCTGGTGGCGCTTTTACTCCAATCATCACCGCGCTGGTGTTCACCTGGATCAGATACCACTTCCCGGCCTGAAGCGAGGTTGAACCTGCCGACGAGGTTCCTCCGGCGTAGACCTTCAGCTTGCCCGAATCGACCGAAACGCTGAACACGCCTGTTGTCGGGGTTCCGCCCACAACCATGCCGTACTGGAAAATATTGTAATTTTCGGTCGGATCGTCGCAGTAGTATAAAAACTGAAAACTGCGCTTGCCCTGCGGCTCCGCGCCGACCAGCTCCATGTAGTTCGAGACCGATCCGGAAGACTTCACCGCAGGCCGGTTGAAATAGCCGGTTTTGTACCAGCGCCAGCCCGAGGGCAGGTTCGACTCCTGGCCGGAAACGCCCGAGAACCCGGCAATCAGGTTGCCCGATCCTTCGTTGCACGGGAAGTAGAACTCCAGGCCGGGCGTTCCCGCGGCGCGTTCGCCGTTGAAGCAGCCCGAATAGCCGCCGCCCGGAACGTACTTTGCAAGACAAGGCGAAAGAACCATAACCAAGGTGGTGAAGGTAGAGTAAAACGCTCTTTTTTAATGTAGTCAACACTTGCGGTTCGTTAGAGTCAAAAGATCGCAGGATATGTGAAACAGGTTTTCTAACCTTTTCGATGACCAAGCATTGAGGGTATATTCATTTCTCAAACGACTGTTACATACGCACCTCGCGGACTAACCGTTTTGACAAATTAGTTATCCCCCTTAGAATTGTTCAAAACGGAGAAGAAAATAAAGGAGAAAAGATGACACGAAGCGACGGGTATATTAAAAGGACTTTCCTGATCTTACTCGTAACCGCGTTTGTTCTAAACGCTTCAACCGTATCGGTCGAAGCCTATTATTCAGAAGAACTCACGGAAATACCTGAAAGCCGCCAAACCGAAACGGCAGTACAATTGACATTTTCAATCGACACCTCATGTCTCGTTCAATTCTCAGCAAACGGAAGGTGTCTCGTTCATCCCGGCTGGCTAGAATTGGACAGAGACAGCATGCCTGCATTGCTTGAGGTTAGAGCCGGTACAGGCCCTGTTCCTATAGTTTACACATACTGCCTGCATCCGGGAGAACATACGCTTGCATATATGATGCGAGGTGATTTTACCACCGATACGACCTCTACAAGCCCTTGCGGAGAGTGCTGTATCCAAGCCCGTATTATCCTGCCGGATGCCGCAACCGACGCTGACGCCGAGTCTGCACCAAGCCTAAGCCGCGAATCTTACGTGACGTCACCCGGGGCTACCCAGGTGGCGGATTCATCGGGCAGGGCGCTCGAAGGGGTGCTTAACGAAGACAGGATAAGTATAAGCGCCTTGCCGCAAGGCACCTATTATGCGAAAAAGGAAGACAGGACTGTAGTTAAGATAGTCAAGGGCCGGTAACCGCACTCCCACAGACCTTTACTCCGTAATCGTCGTCACTTCGTGTCCTTCGGAAAGGGGCAATCTCCTCCGTCAAGGGGATTGTCAGACGCGAAGCGGCGACTAAAGGAAACTTAATGGTAACCACAGAGACTCCGGGACACAGAGCGCCAAAAAGACTAAAGGAGTAAGTCTAGCAAATGAAAAGCATACCGAAATATGTTTCATAATGCATCCTTTTCACGGGGTAAAACATCAGGCTTGACAAAAGCTTAAGGTCAGCTAAAGTTAGGGTTATGGGGAATAAAACAATAGCAATAATCCTGGGAGTTGTGAGCATGCTCTGCGGGATTGAGGCAACCACCGTGGTGGTTGTGGATTTAGAAGAAGTGCTCAACGACTTTGAAGACGCCAAACTCGCCGATAAAACCCTCAAGCACTCAGTAAAAATCTGGGAACAGGAGTTCGACTCCCTTCGTACCGTCTACGAGGAGGAGAAAGCGGAGTTCGAGACCCAGAAGCCGATGCTCTCCGAGGAGGCATTGCTTGCAAGACAGCAGGAATTGACCTCGATGAGAGATAAGTGGGAGAACTATGCCCAGGAGGTATGGGGTGAAGGCGGGAGGCTGGAACAAAAACACAAGGAGCTGTTCGATCCGGTGATGGAAAAGGTGAATAAGATTATCAAAGAGGTTTCTCAGGAAAATGAAGCTGAAATGGTGATCGACGGGTCGGGGGGTGATTTATTGTATCTGAATGCAGAACTTGATATCACCAACGAAGTTATCACCGAACTTAACAGGGAATACGCATCTGTAGGGGCGAGGTTCGATAAGAAGATAGCGGTTTTAACCTTCAGCCAATCCGGTGAAGAGGCGATATCTGCGTCACTCGGTGATTCGGTTCGAGGCTACGTAAAAACAACCGTGGGTCAATCGGAAGACGCATTAGATATCGAATTAGTCAAGGATGAGGTCGTCAGACCGATCCTTGTAGACCAATGGGGAAAGTCATTCACAGGGCTGGAACCGCTGTCTCCCGAGCAGGCAATGACCATTGCCGGCAACTTCGGCGCAGATTATGCCTTTACAGGGAATGTTACAAAGGAAGGCGGCAGGATAGAAGTAGAATTGACCCTTTCTAACGTCTCCACCAGGAATTTCTTTACCGAAGAAACCACTATTTCAGAAGAAGAGGAGGCATACCTCAAGCAACATGTGGGTGAACTGGCCGCAGAATTACTCCAGATTCATATCATCCCTGAAGGTGTTGATGAAGCCGAATCGGGGGAAGAGGAAGAACCCCGGGAAGAAATTCCGGAAGAAACCCCTGAATAGGTTAACATGACCCCTCGCGAATTCGCAGAACTCTTGAAAGGTAAGCTCCTGGGAGAGGCCGAGTTGGAACTCACCAGACCGGCCCCTTTTTTTGCCGCCGGCTCTCGTGATGTTACCTTCTACCAGGGCGAAGACGCCGGGGAACTCGTAAAATCGGGGGCGGGCTGCGTAATCTGCGGAATCGAACCGGACAGGTTCAACGCCCGCTCCCTTATAGTCGTCTCCGACGTAGGCAAGGCATGGGCTAAGGCCCTTGAAACCTTCCCGCTCCCGCAGGAAGAAGACAAGCCGAACCTTACCTTTGTTTCCGATTCGGCCACGGTTGACGCCTCAAGCAGGCTTCTGCCCTTTACCTACGTGGGTCCTGATGTCGATATCGGAGCCGACTGTGTGATTGGTCCCAACGTTACCGTACATGCGAGGACCGTAATAGGGAACAATGTCAGGGTAGGTGCAGGTTCCGTAATCGGCTCGGAGGGCTTCGGCTATGTCGGAGACAATGGCAAGTACCTGCATCTTCCTCATCTGGGAAGTGTGGTCATCGAGGAAAACGTTGATATAGGTGCCGGTGTGTGTATCGACAGGGGAACCATGGCCGAGACAAGGATATGCAAGGGCACCAAGATAGACAACTTGGTCCACATCGCCCACAACGTATTGATAGGCAGAAACTGCATCATTACCGGGCAGTGCGGTATAGCCGGCTCCTCGATACTGGAGGAAGGGGTTATGATTGCGGGCCAATCCGGCGTTTCCGACCACGTTCATATCGGAGCAGGCGCCAAGATTTATGCCAAGTCCGCGGTTTTCAAGGACGTGGAACCGGATGAAATCGTCTCGGGCATCCCTGCCCGCCCCCACCGCAAGACCCTGCGTGCACAGGCAAGGCTTTTCAAAGATGAATCCTCAAAGGACTCTTAGACACACGGTTTCTGTCGAGGGTCCGACGTTGTGGAGCAAGGGTTATACCAGGGTTTGGATGTATCCCGGGGAGCCGGATGAAGGGATCACCATCCGCCGAGTGGACCTTAAACCCGCGGTTTCTTACCCCTTATCGATACATGCCGCCGTCGTAGAAAACCATAAGGTAAAACTCAGACCGACGACCTATTCGGCAGGCGGGGAAGAGGAAGACACCCTGGATTTTGCAGAACACCTTCTTTCAGCCCTGTGGGGAATGGGTATCGATAACGTAGGTGTAGATGTGGAAGGTGGGGAGCTTCCATTTTTTGACGGAAGCGCGCTTGCTTACGTAGAGGCCGTTCGCAGGGCGGGGGTAAGGTTACAGGAGCATCCAAGGAACGAAGCACATATCAACGAGTCGTTCCTCCTGAGTACGGAGAATTCGGCTCTTTTTTTTCGTTCGGCGAACAGATTAAGTGTTACCTATGTATTTTACAATCTCCACCGAGCAATGCTGCAGACCTTCAGCTTCACCGATGTGGTTAAATCCTATGAATTGTGGATAGCACCCGCACGAACATTTGCCGTAGGCGCCTTCCCGGAATTTTCCTATCCCTTCGAGGTACGCTCCAACAGGGATCTTCACTACCCATACCCGTCCAGATTCAGCCGTGAGATGCTTCGACATAAGGTTCTCGATCTGATCGGTGACCTTGCACTGCTTGGAAGGAGATTAAATGCCAAGATAATTGCGGTCGGCACCGGCCACCGTGAAACCCATCAGGCCGTTAAACTCTTAACAAAGGAGATAGCTCGTGGAGAACTTGAACATAGACTGGATACTCTCCAAACTCCACCACCGGTACCCTTTTCTGATGGTCGATAAGGTTACAAAACTGACAGATAAGGAGATATGGGGTTACAAAAACGTTACTTACAATGAACCGTTCTTTACCGGTCACTTTCCACAGTACCCGGTGATGCCCGGCGTGTTAATCATCGAGGCGATGGCCCAGCTTTCAGGTTTCATTATCCTGGGTCCGCGGGATGAGGCCGAGGAACGCAACATGTTCTTCATGGGTGTGGATAAGGTTCGCTTCAAGGGAGCGGTGAGACCGGGGGATCGGCTGGACATGCACGTTGTGATGACCTATCACCGGGATGCTGGACAGACTGAACAGGCCAAGATGAAGGCCGAATCCCACGTGAACGACAACCTGGTTGCTACCGCAAACTTCATGGTCGGCCTTTTTCCCGATCCCCAGGGATAGGTAACCTTAAGTTGTAAACCGGGGGATAGATGCCGGATATCGATCCCACGGCCCGGGTTTCTGCCGGTGCCGAGCTGGGAAAAGACGTAAGGATAGGACCTTACGCGATTGTCGCCGATAATGTAGTGCTAGGGGAAGGTTCGGTTGTCTCCGCCCACGCGGTTCTCAAGGACTACGTACGTGTGGGACCGGGCTGTATGATTGGCGAACATGCGGTTCTGGGAGGTTTGCCGCAGGATACGCGCTTCAGGGGGGAGAAGAGCTTCCTAGAGCTCGATGACGGGGTTACGGTACGTGAGTTCGCCACACTGCACCGCGCCACCGGAGAGGGTGAACGCACATACGTCGCGAAAGGAACATACATCATGGCCTATTCCCACGTTTCTCACAACTGCAGGCTTGGTAAGAACGTGACCGTAGCCAACTCGGTTCAACTGGCAGGACACGTAGAGGTCGGGGATGCGGCATTCCTTGGAGGAGCAACCGGTGTGCACCAGTTCGTAAGGATAGGCAGGTTGGCAATGGTCGGTGCACACTCCTATCTAACCCAGGACATTCCGCCCTTTCTTACCGGTTCGGGCCACCCCTTCTTTGTGCTAGGTCCCAACCGGGTGGGGATGGAGCGTGCCGGGTTTCCACAAGACACACAGACCGCTATCAAGCACCTTTTTAAGCTTGCCTATAAGGATAAAAGGCCTTTATCCCAGGCTGTCAGGGAACTGAATCCTAAAGAACTCGCCTTAGATGAGGTTAAGGAGTTTATAAGGTTTATCGATGAAACCAACCGCGGGATCAGACTCAAATGCAGATGAAAACCTACATTTCATTGTATGATGACGGGCAGATTATCGTTCATTACCCAAGGGCAGGCAACTAAACCGTTATTTATGCGTCTATTATATGATATATGGATGAAATCAAGGTAAAGGTGGTGCCCAAATCCTCACGGGCGAGGGTGGAAAGACTCGGGGACGACACGTTAAAGGTCTGGGTACACTCAGCGCCTGAGAAGGGGAAGGCTAACCGGGAGGTTCGAGCTCTCCTGGCCCGTTACTTCTCGATTCCACGGTCCTGCATCAGATTGATCGGTGGGGAGCGTTCTCGAACAAAAACCTTTTCCCTTGACACATCGCGCGAACGCCATAATATTAAGGATAGCTGTAAGGAGGATTAATGTTAAAGTACCTTTTCGGGATGTTGATACTTGCTGCGGGTGGAGTGCTTTTAGTAACCTTTGGCTGCGGTCATCTTGAAACCTCGGAGGTTGAGATCGAGGTTAATCAGGTGCAGACCGCAACTCAACTAGTACACCTTGCAGGTGAAGAACCCGGGTCAGGCTCGGCGGCGATTAGTTTTTTCCTCAGTACGCCCGAAGGAGCAGAGGCTATACTGATTGAACGCGAAATAGACGGTTCCTTTGCAACCCTTGGAAACCTTAAAGTAGAGGGCTCAGAGGCGGTTAAATATGAGGACCCCGGGGAACTTACTCCGGGTGACAGCCTGAGGTATCGTTTTTTGACTATAACCCGAGGCCGTACGGTAGTAGCCGGTGAATATATCTATTCCCCCTCCGCCCCGATAAACTTTGATATCCAAGATACCATAATGCCGGATAAGGGTAGGGTAGATTTCATCTGGGAGACCCTCACAGACAGCCTTACCTATCGAGCACGGCTTATGCCCCAGGAGGTTCCGGGTGCAGATACCATGATGCTTGAGAAAACCCTCCCGCACAACTCCTCGGATCCGGTTCGGTGGAGGGTTGCAGACGACAGGTTGATTGGAGGGGCGAGATATATCCTTACGGTTAAAACGGAGTTAAGCGAGCCCGGTATCCTTAAATCCGTTGAGAGTTCTCGGGAGTTCTACATCGGGGTAATTGAGGAGGAGGAAGAAGAAGAAAAAACAACATAAGAGGAGGGGAATCTTATGGATGAAAAAAACCGCAGTAATTCTTCCGTTATCTGGACTGCCGTAGGCGTTTCAGCCGGTGTAGCCCTTTTGATTTCGGCTTTCGTAACCGTCGGGTTAAACCTGCCGGGATTCCTTTTTAACCGTCCGCGGGAGATACCCGATCTGGTAGGTATGAGTGTGGAGGAGGCGGAAGACCGCGTTGCACAAGATCGGTTCGTAATCCTTGAAACCGGTGAAGAACCGAGCGAACGCAAAGAGGGTGAAATCCTTGAACAATACCCCGAGGCGGGAACCAAACTTACCCCCGGCGACATAATCAGGGTTGTAGTCAGCCGGGGAAGACCAACGGTTGATGTTCCCTTCCTGAGGGGTATGGAACTCATGCAGGCTACACAAACTCTGCAGGTAGCGGGGCTTCTGGTCGATGACGTTGTGTCCCAGCACGACACCCTGGAAGAAGACCTCGTTATAGGCACGGAGCCTTCTTATGGGTTAACCCTTGAGAGGGGCAGCAAGGTTACTTTGTTCGTCAGCCTTGGCCCGGATATGTCTTTTATCCCTTCGGTAACAAACAAGAAGCTTGCAACCGCAAAGCAGATAATCACCGATAACGGGTTCAAGGTCGGGGACGTAAGCTACCAGGTTACGACCGAATATTACCAGGGGGTGGTGATGAAACAAAGCCCTCAGAAGGGGGATCTTGCACCCCGAGGTTCAAAGATAGACCTGGTGGTTGCCGGAGTGCTTCGCTAGCATGGCAAGACCTAAGAAGAAGGGTTTAAGGATATTCCTTCGCATCGTCCTTATCGTCGTCGGGCTGTTCGTTATCGGCGGGGTAGGGATGCTTCTTGCAAATTACGTAATAATGCCTTTAATAACCGGTAAAGGAGCGGAGGTTGAGGTTCCGGACGTAGTGGGTATGTACCTTGAGGATGCCCTGATCCGTCTCGAGGAGCAGAGTTTTGAACCGGTCGCCGATGAAAAACGACCCGACACCCTTTATGAAGAGGGTGTTGTAGTCGAGCAGAAACCCAGGGCCGGGGCCCTTGTAAAGAAGGGCAGACTCGTCCAGTTGACCGTTTCGGCAGGCGAGGAGTCGGTCAGGGTACCATATCTCCTGGGTCTTACTATCGACCAGGCCGAGGCTATCTCCGAGCGCCGCGGTTTCAGTATAGCATCGGTGGATACCGTGAAGAATGACACAGTTCCCGCAGGACGCATTGCCGCACAGAAACCCGATCCGGAAATCCGGGTCAAGCCTGGCACCTCCCTGCACCTTTACCAGTCCGCAGGCCCTTCAGGGAAGGATATCCCTCTGGTCAGCCTGATAGACACGACATTGGTCAGGGCAAGGGAGATACTCGAGGTCGATTCACTGTACGTTGAGGTTATCCATCAAAAGGTTCCGGGCAAGGGCGGCATCGTCGTACTTCAAAGTCCTGAACCTGGGGTTCTCATGGCCGCCGAGGATACGGTCAGGCTCTACGTTGGCGAGGAACCTTAAGACAAAACCGGGGTCGGCAGGGGCGACGGGTGCATCGACGTGAAAAGGTTTTGATAATCCTTCGGAAGATATCCTTCGCTCGCAGGAGGGATTGATGGTCAGAAATCACGTGTATATAAGGAGTGCCGATGGTTGAGTTTTCCGCATCTATCTTGAACTGCGATTTCACGCGCCTGGGCGAGGAGATAAAAGCGGCAGAGGAGGCGGGGGTAAACGCCTTCCACCTGGACGTGATGGACGGGCATTTCGTGCCCAACATAAGCTTCGGACCGCCGGTTACAAAGCATATCAGGACCCTGACAAGGCTGCCATTGCGCGCACATCTTATGATTTCAGATCCCGTTAAGTATGCACCCGACTTTGCAGAGACAGGGGCGGATGAGATTCTCTACCATATAGAGGTCGCAGATGAGGAAACTTTGCCTAAGCTCCTCGAGTTGGGCAAGCCGATAGGCGTTACACTCAACCCCGATACCGATCTGCGGAGTATATACCCTATCCTGCCTCAGCTCTCACAGGTGCTATTAATGAGCGTTTTCCCCGGCTTCGGGGGTCAGAAGTTCATCCCGAAGACGCTGTTCAGAATCTCCAACTTAAGGAGAGAAATCGAGATGCAGAAGCTCTCCGTCCCAATTTCCGTGGACGGCGGTGTTAACCCGGACACGGCTGAAGGGGTACGGGAAGCGGGAGCAGACATCCTGATAGTCGGTTCTGCGCTTTTTTCCTCTGACGATTACGCCGGGGTTGTAAGGGCGGTTAAGGGGGAGTAAGTCAAAAATCAAACTGCCAACTGTTGACAGCATTCTATTCGTGGTTATATTAAATTATGAGCGAACGGAAGATTAAATCGAGATATGACCCGACAGCTGATCTGGTAATTTTTGAAGGGGATTGTCTTGACTTACTTCCAACTATACCTAGTGAATCAATTAAATTAGTTGTTACATCGCCTCCTTATAATGTAGGTAAAGCTTATGAAAAGAAGCTTGTGCTTGAAGATTATATTGCTCAGCAAAAGGCTGTTATAACTGAATGTGTTAGGGTACTTCATCCACAAGGTAGTATATGTTGGCAGGTAGGGATTAATGCCTAATGAAATTAAGCAGTCTTTTCTTGAAAAGTTACGTGAAAGATATGGTTCTTTAAGAAAACTAGAAAAGAGCCAATCACTTTTTGAAATAGGAGATGGCGCAGCTAGAGTATACATT
>WJJO01000419.1 GCA_014729665.1 Caldifarciminota bacterium | reverse complement strand
GTCGATGGTCTCCACCCGGTTTTCACCTGTGTTCAAGATTGCGGCTTCGGCAGAAAGCTTGACTTCACAACTTAGATTGTCGGCTATCTTTTTAGCTAAAGTCCCTATCCCGCCCTTATCAGGATAAAAGAAGCAGGCATTGGCTCCCCGAGCAGGTGTTTCTCCTTTAGCAAGCAGTTTGAGATCATCGGCATGAAACGCAGGAAGATACTCGGCCATCTTTTCTTCATCCATATCATCCAGTGGATGCTGCCAGAGCTTTTTGTTGTAAGGAATAAAGAAATCGTCTGCCAATCCCCTGCCGTAAAGATTCAGGGCGGTTTCGGTAAAGGTCTTACTTCGTTGACCGGCAGCTTCAAGGATCCCGGAAAGGTAGCGTTCCTTGAGCACGGTTGACTGCATGAATCCCTCCTGTATGGGGTAGTCCACGGTCTCTCCGGATAACATGATACGTGCCCTGCGCTGCTGCTTAACCCACTGATTGTTGAGTATTTGACTTACGAACTCTTGAATCCGCCGGTTTCGGAAGTAGAGCACGTGCGGACCGAGATCGTAACTGAAATCTCCGTGCCTCGATGTCCGGGCCACCCCGCCGACCTCCCCTCCGGATTCGAGAACTAAGGTATTATCACCCAACTCATATGCGGCGGCAAGTCCCGCAAGTCCTGCGCCAATAATAACTACCGGTTTCTTCATTGTCCCGCCTTACTCCTCGACAGCCACCAGAAACTTACGGCGTAAAAAGAGATTAGCAGTCCCAGATATATCCATGATACGAACACGGGAAGCCCTAAAAAACCCAGGGAAGATGTAAGTACCACGGTCAGCAGTACTGACGTAATCAATATGCGCGGCACACCCCAGCCTTTCTTTACGAGCCTTAAGGCAAAATGATCCGGACTGCCCTTGAATATCGAAACCCCCTTCCGTATACGATGCCAGGATACAAGGACTATCTCGAAGATAATCAAACTTACGAGGGAAAGTGCAGCAATCACCCTGGGAACACTCAAAGGGACAGAAAGAAGCCATATCACAAGCAGGGTTGATATGGCGTAACCCAGGGGAAGACTGCCGCCGTCCCCGAGATATATGGTTGCCTTTGGCCGGTTGAATATGAAAAACCCGACAAGTAAACAGGAAAGCAGTAGAGGTGTTGCCGCAAGAACTGACAGTGGCGACGCTGCAAGAAATGCCGCAAATAATCCGAGTGATACGACAGCGCCTGTGCTGCCAGCCAGGCCGTCTGAAACGTCAATTATGTTGAACCCGTTCGTCAGGACTACGATTGCAGCCGCACCGAGTATGATGAGTATCGCGTTGGCCTTGATGCCCAGTATGCCTACCAAAATCGGCAGGGTTAAACCGGCAACTACTACTTCAACGATTAGTTTTATCCACCACGGCATGGGTCTTCGGTCGTCTAAAGTCCCCATGACGAGAAGAACGAAGACACCTGCAAGAAACACCCAAACCCAAGTCTCAAATCCTGCAAAGATTATAAGGAGAATCCCGAAAGGGATGAACACGCCTGCACCTCCGAGGTACGGCACCGGCTTCTTATGGGTTTCGACCAGGGGGTTAGGCGCGTTGTAGAATCCGGTACGCCGGGCAATAAATCGCGCCAGCCATACCCCGAAGGTCCCAAAAACAATCCCCGAAGACGTTATAAGTATCCACTTAAGAATGATATCTCCCTTCATTCCATCCGGTTAATGATTAAGGATACGGTAAATCCAGGTTTTTGCAAGACCCTTGAGCATTGCTTAGAACATATTAATCCCTGTACATATTCGTGAGGTGATTACAGGTTGACTATCCGTTTCAGCTTTGTTACAATCTATAGATGGATTGCTACATCAAGGTCTACGGCTGTCAGATGAACGCGGCGGACGCCCACCTTGTTTCCAGATTGTTAGCGGATGGTGGAATTGAGGAGGTTGAGGACAGTCAGCACGCAGATGCGGTGGTCCTTCTGACCTGCTCGGTCCGCCGGCACGCCGAGGACAGGGCGCAGGGCTTTGCGCGTACGATGAGGGGTGAAGGAAAGAAAGTAATCGTAGCAGGATGCATGGGACGATTGAGAGGTGAGGAGTTGGTCAAGGAAGGTATCGCAGATTACGTTCTGGGCCCTGACGAATACCGTAAGATACCCAGGATTTTGAAGGATAGTGAGGTTTCAGATACGGTGGAGGAGTTGGAGACCTACTCCGATCTTTTGCCCGTGGATTCCGGAGGCGTATCTGCATCATTTGCGATTATGCGCGGATGCAATAACTACTGCACCTACTGCGTTGTGCCTTTTGCACGCGGCCCTGAACGCAGCGTCCCGTACGAAGCGCTCGAGCGGCAGGTTAAGTATCTTGTGGATAAAGGTGTAAAGGAGGTATTCCTCCTGGGGCAGAACGTTCTTGCCTACGCACACGATGACTTGAGGTTTGCAGATATCGTTGAGAAGGTATCGAGGATTGAGGGTGTGGAAAGGACAGGATTTTTGACCTCCCATCCCAGGGATCTGGATTACGAACCGGTGCAGAGGATGGCGGATATCCCCGAACTCCTGCACTTCTTCCACCTTCCCCTGCAGTCGGCGTCCGACAAGATACTCGGGATGATGAACCGGAGGTATACAATCTCGGATTATTCAGAAAGGATCAACTGGGTAAGACAGACCTTCCCGGACGCCTACCTCACGACCGATATCCTTGTTGGTTTCCCGGGTGAGACCGCCGAGGACTTCAGGATGACACTCGATGCGCTGAAACGGTTCGATTTCGACTTTGCCTACATGTTTGCCTATTCCGAACGGCCCGGCACAAAGGCCGTCCGGATGGCAAGTCAGGAGCCGAAGGAAGAACGTTTACGGAGGTTGAGCGAGGTAATCGAGGTTCAGACCCGGATAACGCGCCGAAGGGCTGAAACATGGGTAGGCAGGAATGAAGATTTATTCGTAACAGCGCCTGCCCCGCGAAGACGGGGCATGTTGGCTGAGATGAAAAATCACAGAAGTGTAATCTTAAACCATACCGCCCGGCCGGGCGATTTCGTTCAAGCCAGACTTGTGGGCGTAAAAGGCTGGAGCGTTATTGCCGAGCCGGCAGTCAAGGAGGTGGTATGAAGATAGTTATGTTCATAATCGTAGGAGCAGTATTCCTTGCAGGCATTTTCTTTGCCGCATTCAACTCGGGCACCCCCCCTCCTATGGCCACGGTAAGATTCTTCGGGGTGCACGAGGTTTCGGTTGTACTGCTTGGATTTATATGTTTCGGTATCGGACTGGTTTCGATGATACTTTTTACCATAGCCGACGAGATAAACCTGCGGGCAAAGATACGCAGGCTCCGCGGCCAGAAGGAAAAGATGCAGAAGGAGATAAACGCACTGCGCAACCTTCCATTGGCCTCCGAGATACTCACAAAGGATACAGAAACGGAACCTGAGGAGATGGAATAATGAATCCGGACACCCTGTTTGCAGATACGGCCTTAGCCGACACATTACTCGCCGATACCCTGACTGCAGATACCCTGAAAGATACCGTAGCCGCCGCGGCAAGAACCACGGGCATCCCCCCCTTGGTATGGATAATCATTGCCGCAGTCGTGGTTGTGGCGGTAGTGATACTGGTAATCGTTCTCCTTGCTGGTGGCCGCCGAAGGGCCAAGTCACCGCACGATGCCTACATAGACGGACTTCGCGCCCTGCTGGACGGTGATGAGGTAACCGCCGCAAAGGAGTTCCGTGATTCGGTGCTAAAGGATACGGAGAATATCGACGCATACATACGCCTTGGAAAACTGATGCGGGAAAACGGCAACGCCGAAAAGGCCTCACAGATACACCAGGCATTGACCGCGCGCCCGTCACTTTCCCGGAAGGAGGAACTGAGGATATATGAGGAGCTGCTTGCCGATTATTCCGCACTCCAGCGAACCGAGAAGTCGATAGCCCTCCTCAAGGAGATGCTCAGGATAGACCCGCGAGATACAGGCTATCTGCACAGGCTCCTCGGGGCGCTTATAAGCCGCAGCCGTACCGACGAGGCCCTCGAGGTCATCAAATCCCACCGGAAGGCCTTCTCCTCAAAAGAGGAACAGGCCATATGGTATGCAGAGATAGCAAGGCTCCTTTACTCAAAAGATGAGGAAGCCGCCGAAGATGTGCTCAAACTTGCCCGAAGACGCGCAAGGAACCACCCCTGCATCCAGATTGTCAAGGCCAGGGGTCATATAAACAAGGGTGAATGGAAAAAGGCAAAGAAACAGCTCGATAAATTTCTTGCCGACCACCCAATGTATGCAGAAAAGGTACTCGATCTTCTGGAGAAGGTCTACTTCGAGCACGGTTCCTACAATAAACTCAGGCCTGTGTATGTAAATATACTGGATCGCTTCCCGGAAAAACACCAGGTAAGATTGAGACTCATCAGATTATACGCAAAGCAGGCTAAGTACAAGCAGGCGGATGCACTCATAAGAGAAGGCCTTGCTGAAAATCCCTCGGACGCCGTTCTCATTATGGAACAGCTTTCCCTCAAGCTTGCAGAAAAAGACCTGAAGGGTGCAGAAGAAACATTCTCAAAGCTAACCAATATCATGCATCTTATGCCCGAACTCTGCCCAGAATGCGGATGCGAGCTTGCACCTGATGCATGGGTTTGTGTAAACTGCGGTTACCTGGCAGAAAGATGATACTGGCGTTCCTCATACTCGGTGCCCCCCTTTCAGACGGCCTGACCGCGGCGCGTGCAGGCAACTACGCCGACGCCCGCAGGATCCTTGCGTCCTATGCATCGGGTTCGGACGCAGCGGCAGCCCAGGCAAACCTGTGGCTGGCAAGGCTGGAATCCGATCCTTCAGAGGCGAATGAAACCTACCTGAAGATCGTTGAGGATTTCGGCTCGACGCCATTCGCCGACAGCGCCCTGCTCGAGGCCGCAAAGGTAGAGTACGCCCTCGGGCATTACAATAAGGCATCGACGTACTTCGAAAAACTCCTTAAAAGTTATACCAACTCGCCCCTGCTTGCCCAGACCCATTACTGGCTTGGGATGTGCCGGGGTATCCTGGGGAACCAGGCTGAAGCCAAATCACAATTCGCTAAGACCCAAGGACTCGCTCCGGGAAGTCTATGGGCTTCACTTGCATCTCGTGAAACATCTATATTGAGTCCTGCGCCTCCGGATACTGCTCCTGCCGATACCTCGACAACCACGACACCTGCTGCCGGTGATTTCGCGGTTCAGGTCGGTTCATTCACCGAGCGCTCCAGGGCCGAGGATTTACTGTCTGAGTATAAGGCTTCAGGGCAGGCGGGTGAGATACGTCAGGCTGAGGTATCGGGCAAGACCTACTACCGGGTTTGGCTGGGGCCTTTTGCAACCAATGCCGATGCGGCCGGCTACGCTCAAAAGCTCGAGGCTCAGGGCAAACAGGCGATAGTGGTCAAAAGATAGAGACAAGTTGGCAGACCTTACCCCTCTTCTCCGCCAGTACCACGAGATAAAAAGACGCTATCCCGACGCCCTTCTGTTCTTCAGGATGGGGGACTTCTACGAGATGATGTACGATGATGCGAAGAACGCGGCACGGGTTCTGGGGATAACCCTGACCTCACGCAGTTACGGCGATAACCCAGTTCCCCTGGCCGGGGTACCCGTCAAAAGTTATCAGCAATACCTCACCAGGCTGGTAAAGCAGGGGTTAAAGGTTGCCATATGCGAGCAGGTCGAACTGCCCGACCCGAAGAAGAAGCTCCTGAAACGCGACGTCACAGAGGTCATAACCCCCGGTACGATCACCTCGGAGGAGATGCTCGAGGCGGGAACCGGCAACTATCTGGCCGCTGTAGTGACCGGTGAGGACGATATCTCGGCAGGAATTGCCTACGCCGACGTTTCCACGGGAGATTTCGTATGCGGCGAGGCCCGGATTTCCGATGCCGCAGAGCACCTTGCAAAAATTGCCCCCAGGGAGTTGCTCGTGGGTGAAGGTGAAAAGTGGCGTCCGGGGCTTTTCGAGACGAGGCTCCAGAAGGTGGATGCTCATCTGTTTGATGAGGATCTAAGCAAAGGCAGACTTCTCGATCATTTTAAGGTAGCCGCCTTGGAGGGATTAGGTCTTTCCGGAAAGGAACTCGCGGTACGTGCCGCAGGAGCGGTGCTTGCCTACCTGACCGACCAGAAGAAGAGCCTGCTTCCCCATATCGATAACATAAGGGTGTTCGAACAGGGCAGGTATCTGGTTATAGACGAGTTCACCCAGCGCAACCTCGAACTCCTGGAACGCCAGCGGGACAGATCATCGGAGGGATCGGTGTTTTCGATTATTAACAAGACCTTGACCGCCTGCGGCATCCGCCTGCTCAAGCGATGGCTGATATTCCCGCTGAACGCGAAACCCGATATCCAGGCAAGACTGGACGCTGTGGAGGAGTTGTTTACCGGCCCGGAATTGAGGAATGAGGTGGCGGGATTGCTCAAACAAACGGGCGATCCCGAGAGGCTGGTTGCCAAGATAGCAACCCAGAGGGCTAACCCGAGGGAGGTCAGGTACCTGGCAAGGATTCTAAGACTTGGAGAGGATTTGAGGGGGGTATTGGTTAAATGCAAATCGAAGCTTCTCACCCGGCTTGCGGGAAGGATTTCGGATTTTACAGAGATCGCGGAGGATATTGAAAAAACAATAAAGCAGGACCCCTCCCTGATGCTTCTGGAGGGCGGGATCATCTGCGAGTGTGTGGATTCTGAACTCGATGAACTGCGCAGCCTGGCACACAACGCCCGGGAGCACATCGCAAGATTGCAGCTCAAGGAGCGGTCGGAAACAGGTATCGAGAAGCTCAAGGTAGGGTACAACAGCGTGTTCGGCTACTACATCGAGATACCGCGCAGCCGGGCTGATAAGGCGCCTTCCCACTACATCCGCAAGCAGACCCTGGTCAGTGCAGAGCGTTTCTTTACCCCTGAGTTAAAGGAACTGGAGCAGAAGATATCCTCTGCCGAGGAACGCTCGAGGATAATCGAGTACGAGATGTTTCTGGGCTTGAGAGAGCGTCTTGCAGCCCATTCCCGTTCCTTCAGAGCCCTGGCAGAGGTCGTAGCCGAAACAGACGTCCTCTACTCATTTGCCGAGTGTGCTAGAGCCAACGATTACGTCCGCCCAGAGATAGATGAAGGCAATGAGATATCGGTTCATGCATCGCGTCATCCTGTCGTTGAAAAGCTTCTTGCAGAGCAGTTCATCCCCAACCGCGTAAAGCTCGATACGGATGAAAACATGGTTCTTTTGGTAACCGGGCCGAACATGTCGGGTAAATCAACCTATCTCAGGCAGGTTGCACTTACCGTCATCATGGCGCAGATGGGCTCCTTCGTCCCTGCGAAGAAAGCCCGCATAGGACTGGTCGATAAGATATTCACTAGAATCGGTGCATCCGACGACCTCTCGCGAGGCGTTTCCACCTTCCTTGCCGAGATGGCCGAAACCGCGAACATTTTGCGCTCGGCAACGCCCAGTAGTCTCGTTATTCTCGATGAGATCGGAAGGGGAACGTCCACGTATGACGGTATGGCTATAGCATGGGCCGTAATCGAGTACCTTCACTCCTCCCCCGAACTAAGACCCAAAACCCTGTTCGCAACCCATTACCACGAACTCACCGAGCTTGCAGACTACTTCAAAGGGTTAAGGAACGTGAGCTTTTCGGTCAAACGGACTTCAGACGGGATACTCTTCCTGCGTAAACTTCGCTACGAAGCCTCAGACCAGAGCTACGGGATAGAGGTTGCACGCCTGGCAGGCCTGCCCAGGGCGGTTATCGAACGGGCACGATTCCTTCTGGAACGCATCTACAAGGGTGAAACGGTTTCTATCGACGAGATACTTACCGAAAAGAAGGTGCAGTTAAGGTTCTTTACGGGTGCTGCCGAGGACGAAATAGCCAAGGAGCTGAGGGAGCTGGATCTTGATAACTTGTCCCCTATCGAGGCGTTGCAGAAGTTAATTGCCTGGCAGGAGAAGCTGAATGAGGATTGACTTCATTGTTTACAGCGTATTATTCTCGGAACAACGTTTTCAACCGCTTCTTTGTCTTTCCTCAAGCAAAATACATATATTGTGCCTTTAAATTTATCACTTGCACCTGAAATAGGAGAATCTTCTTCCCAAGTTGAAACAAAACCGTCATCGTGCAAGACCGAAATACTATTCTCACCCCGATAATGAATTGGATCTTTAAAGAGAGGATTTTTGATCTCACTAGGATAAATGAAGATCCAATCTTTATCTACGTTAGCTTCTTCCGCAATCTCACTTTCCTTATCGGATAAGGTTTTTTTTTAATTTTAGGATATCTTCTTCCATCAGGGCCCATCTGTCGAATTTATCAATATTCTCGGCGGGTTTACTGAAAACCTCCTTTAGTAATTCTCTATTACTCAGCATCAAAGCTAATTCTTTGCTTTGCCCTTTTGCCTTGGGTCTTGTATAGTTTAGTATCGAACTACTAAGCATAATTTGGTTTCCTCATAAGTATTTCTACTAGTTTATTCACCTGCTGGTCAAAAGTCAAATCTCTGTAGTTG
>WJJO01000418.1 GCA_014729665.1 Caldifarciminota bacterium | reverse complement strand
TCGCTGGAATGCCGCAGACGACGGCGACTGGGTAGCCTATGAGGTTTACCGGGCCAACTCACCCAACCCTCATCTTACCGGTGAAATGGTTGGAAAGAAAACGACAAGCCGTCTCGATACGACTTATACAGATATGGAAGTCTTCCCCAATACCGAATACTACTATGTTGTTGTCACGGTTACACCTGCAGGTGACCGTTCCCACTCAAATGAAATATCCTTTTTTACGGACAACTTTAACATCATAGGAAATCAGAGCCTAGGCGGAGCCCAGGGTGTTCGTCTAACAGCCGTCGGCAACTATATATTCTGCGCTGCCCGAGCCGCGGGTGTAAGAGGATTTGGCATCGGTTCCGGCACGTTAACGCCCGGAGCGGTTATCCAACCCCAGGTTGCAGGCGACTGGGCGTACGACGTTTCGATAGGCGGAGGCGGTTCGATTCTTGGCATAGCCTTCGGAACGGGCGGAATGGAAACTGACAGTATTGCAAATCCTTACAGCCCTGTATATCTTGTCTCAACCGCCTTGACCCTTGCGACCGAGGCAACTGCAGTGTGTCTGGATGGTTTCAACGCCTTTGCAGGCGGTACCGATCCTGCAACAGGCGCACACTCTTTGGAGTGGTTCGATATAACCAATCCTGCTGCCCCTGCTTCTCAGGCTAATCTTGCAGTACCCGATGTACCTACCGACATATACGTTGCCGGCAGTTATGTCTATGTAACAATGGGTAACGGTGGTTTAGCTATACTGCAAACTACGGTCACACCAGCCTTAAACCTTGTATCGACTCATACGACCGGGGGGTTTGCAAATCGGGTTTACGTATCCGGGGCTTACGCCTATCTTGCCGCAGGAACAGACGGACTGGTAATCCTTGACGTCTCAAATCCTGCAAGCCCTTCTCCCTCGGCCCAATGGACCGATCCGGCAGGTAACGATGCCCAGGGCATATACCTTCTAGGGAATATAGCCTATCTTGCGGACGGAACTTACGGACTCAGGGTTATCGATATCAGTAATCCTCTTGCGCCGGAACTCAAATATACCCTGGATGTAGGTGAGCAGATAATGGACGTGTGGGTAAGAAGTGTAGGAGGATTGTTCCAGGCCGTGGTTGCCGACTGGAACGACGCCATAACGATGATAGAATGGTAAAAAATAGTACTCCTTTTTACCTACGGTAAAAAGATCGTAATTTCGAAGGACTGGTGCTTACCAGTCCTTCTTTTTTTTTATATATCGAGGGCTATGTTATTACGGCTTTCGACGCATTAATTTCCGAACTTTTGCACTGTGCGCAAATGGAGGATAAAAAAAAGAGCCGGCTGAGCCGGCCCTTCATTTTTTTACTGCGACCTTTTTGCTGAAAGCAAAAAGGAGCATTATTTACTTTACGTCGATTTCTATCTCCCGGGCCTTTGCCTTCTCGGATTTGGGAAAGCTAATCTCCAGAACTCCATCCTTGTAGTTTGCCTTTGCCTTATCCGATTGCACCTCGACAGGCAGTTGAAGTGCTCGCTGGAACTTGCCGTAGGCGCGCTCTACCCGGTGGAAGTGCTTATCCTTTTCTTCCGATTCGTGCCGTCTTTCGCCCGAAATCACAAGTGTATCGCCGACGGTCTGGATCTTTATGTCTTCCTTCTTCATTCCCGGAATCTCAACCTTGACGTGAACGGTATCCTTGGTCTCCTCGATATCTACCGCAGGAGCCCAGACACCGGCATACTCCTCAGTAGGCCAGTGCCCGAAAAATGAATCGAAAAGGCGATCCATGTCGCGCTTGAAGTTATCGATTCCCCAGTAGGGTTCGTATTTTTTCATCTTACCCATCTTAAAACCTCCTTTCTGCATAGGGTTTTTCTTAGTTTCAGGTGGGTTTCACCACCAACTATATTATAGTTTCCTAAAATGGATTGTCAAGGTGATGTCACCTTACTCAACAGATGCAGTCGCCCTTGCGTCCTTTTAACGTAATGAGGATACAGATAGCGGCGTACAGAAAGGTCTTAGAGAAACAGATTTCGTCTTACGGGTGGATAAGATGTGTTATCTGGAGTGCGGTAAAATCTATCCTCGAAGGTGTATCTTATTACCTCGAACTCGATCATCTGTTAATAAGGATAGGTCTCGGATTAATCTGGTTAGGTATTGCGGCGGCAGCACTTACAATGTTCCTGGCAACCCTGCGCTGCATAAAGTTATTCAAACCCGGTAAAAGATTTCGTATCTGGCTTGTGGTACAGATAATTGCAGACCTGGTTTTAGTATCCCAGCCTGTGCTGCTTATCTTCGGTCTTTTTTGGATCGACGGACTCCTCACCGCTGCGTCGGCGATACTACTAGCAATATCAGGCTACATGATTATCCTGAATCTGCGTAATGCAAAAATCCCAATCCCGTGATAAGTTTTAATATATTCGAGAGTAACTTTTTTTATCCGCTTAAATCCCTCACCTTGACAGTTGCAGTTAATTAAGTATCCTAAAGCGTAGACCTATCAAGAAGAAATCAAAAGGGGTTCCATAGATGAATCATGTACTGTATTCCTTGTTGGAACCTGTCTTTAGGAGGTAAATTTGAAGAACGTCCCTGCCTTCCTGCTATTAGTTGCCCTATGTACGTT
>WJJO01000417.1 GCA_014729665.1 Caldifarciminota bacterium | reverse complement strand
GTTTTCATCCAGAAACCTTCCCTGGATTGTGACCTTATCGCCCGGACCGTATGCGGCCTCAGGCCCTCCGCAGCAGAATAAGGTACTTAAACCGATTGCCGCGGTTATTACAACGGCCATTATCTTGGATATCGTCTTCAAACGCATAAAAGCCTCCTTGGAGCAAACATCTATATGTGATGTAGTCTCCATAAGTAATTACGTAAAGATAACCCTCAATGTTTCAAAAGTCAATAGTGAAAAAAATTCGTCCCCCCTCAGTATCACAAATCATGTGGGGAAAAAAGGCGGGGAATACCCCGCCTTAAGCTTGCTTAGTTTGGCTACTTTGTTGCCACCGGACCAAAGACCGCGTACTCACGCATCCAGACTATCTGGATGTTGGAGCCTTCGTTGGCCTGGAATTTGACGTACTGCCCGTCGACTGAATCGAACTCGAATCGAATGTAACCGTCCTGTTGTGTGGTAGTTGCATCTGCAGTTCCCCAGTCAGTCGTATCGGAAGACACGTACACTTCAAACTGTTCGAACTGTTTATTCCCAGGTTGCGCGTAGTTCGTAAACAGGCCATACACCGCAACGGCATTGATGGTTTTTACATCCCCAAGGTCCAACAGCACCCACTCGGGATGAGCGGCGTTGAAGTCTTCTTCGACCTTGAAAACCTGATCGGTAAGTTTCATAAACGCTGTGTCGTGGTCGGGAATATAAGCACCCAGACCTTGGCTGAGAACCTCGTGAGAACTATTGGGGATTAGATTCAAGTTGCCTTCTTCGGCAGTGGTTGCACTCATGTAACTCCAGTCGTAGGAACTGTCGTTTGCTCTGGCAAACTCGGCCCCGACTCTCCAACCCGTACACTTGTTCTGGAACAAGTAGGTGGGTAGACTGAATCCTGATTGAACCTCCTTTACCTGCCACAACGCCCAGTAAACCAGACGGGAACTGAAGCCGTAATGGTCGGGTGCCGAACCTGAAACATCCTCCACGCCGTCCCAGGTGAAGGTTACCGTATCGTTGGCTATCTCGTGTACTGCATTTGCATCCCAGAGTTTAATATCTGGAACCTCGGTTTCCTGGTTTATCACGAAGAAACCGACCGCGGTTACCGGTCCGTCCAGTGAATCTATATTGGTTATGATAATGTACTTGGCCGTTCCGTTGGGCCAGAGATACTCTTCTCCCTTATGTCTGATCCTGAAGGTCCCGTCTTCTTCCGTAAGCTCCTTATCGTCCGGATCAGGATACCAGTAATTATTCAAGGAAATTCCCTCAGGATCGAGCTTCCAGATTCCGATCTCTGTATTACCCAACGGTTCTCCGTCTACATCAAGGAACTTTCCGGTAATGGTAACGATATCATCAGGGCCGTATCCGGCTTCCGGACCGCAGCCGGCCATAAGAAACAGGCTTAATGCCCCTGCCAGCATTCCCAAAAACACTCTCTTACGCATAGTTCCTCCTAGTTGAATGGTCATACGGATAATCATAAAACAAGATTCTGAGATTGTCAACACAACTTATCGCACATCCCGTAGTGGAGTTTTTTTATACTCAACCTCCTTGACTAAATGCTCTGAAATACTAGAATCCCACATGCCAATCAAACCGGCGCGCAGGCAGAAAAAACGCTTCAGGCTCGAACTAAACTGGAAGCACGAACTGCGTGATGCTGTAATGATACTAATAGGAAGCGGTGTATGCGGAATAGCATACTCAATGTTCCTTGTACCGCATCACATCGTCTCGGGCGGGGTGGGCGGTCTATCAATCATGGTTAACTATCTCACAGGTCTTCCTGTCTCCATCTTCTACATCGGCCTGAACATACCTATCTTCTTCCTCGGGCTTAAAGGGATGGGGCTTCGATATACAATAAAGAGCCTTGCAGGCATCCTTGCCGTATCAGGTTTCATCTTCCTGTTCGAGACAATACTCAATATCCCGCCTGCACTGCCGGTTGCCCTGGATAGTGCAACAATCGGCGGTGAGACCATCCTTAGCGCCGCATACGGCGGAGCTATACTCGGCATTGGCTTGGGCATTGTGTTCCGCGGACGCGGGTCCACCGGCGGTACCGACATAGTCGCCCAGTTCTTTTCAAAGCACAGCAACGTATCGGTCGGTGTGTGGATTCTCATACTAGACGCCGTGATCATCACCTCCTGGGGAATAATCTACGGCATCGTGGAGGCGGACTTCCACGCAGGCATAATTGCCCCCCTGTTTGGAGTTTTAGCCTTGATTGTAAACACTAAGGTCGTTGACCTTGTTCTGGAGGGCTTCAGCTACGCCCGTGCCGCACATATTATTACAAAAAAACCCCAGGAGGTTTCCTGGGCGGTAGCTTTGGAGATGCGTCGCGGCGTTACCGCACTCAAGGGGCATTCCTACTTTACTGACAAAAACCGTGAAGTCCTCTATATAGTTCTGACTCGACGGGAGATTTCTTATCTTAAATACGTCGTCAAGCAGGTAGACCCTGATGCGTTTATCGTTATCTCCGACGTGTACGAGGTATTAGGCAAGGGTTTCAGACCCAGGGTGTAGACTCAGCCCTTGACAACCATCTACCCTTTCGTATAATTGCTTGATGCTCAAAGGTAAACTAAAATGCCCCAAATGTGGATCGACTGAAATAAATCAGATCGGTACCACCCGCTACATGTGCCAGCAATGCTACGAGGTATTCGAAGAAAAGAAGCGTTCAGAACAATCTCCCACGACCTCCAGCGGAAGGGTGAAAAAGTGCCCTTACTGTATGCAGCTCAAACCCGAGGATGGATTCAAAAACGGTATTTGCGCAGACTGCATCGAAAAGTATGCCGAAACCGCAAAACAATCTGAAACCGAGGCCAGGATTAAACAGGGTAAGAAAGATGACATAATGGAAATTGCATCAGCCGTTGCCGCACCAAGCGCTTACGCCATAGGTAAAACTCACGAAGAATCCGCAATCGGTTCCGGAAGAAGGGGAGCATCATCCTCTGCTAAATTCCCAACCTGGGCAATAGTCCTCATCGCGGTAGTAGTAGGGCTTCCCGTTCTGTTTTGGATTGTAAGTATCATAATTACGGTAATTGTTGCAGCCGTAACGACCTGACAATCTTAAACTAATTCCTCCCTAAAACCAATCGTATCAAATTATCTCCGGTTACTTATCGACCTCTTTGAACTCCACCGTTTTTTCAGATAAGGGTACTGCAACGATATGGCAGGGATAGGTAACTACCTGAGCCACCATCTTTTCAGGATCCGGTGATTTCTCCGAGTACTCCACGACAAGTGATTTATTACCTTCCCTGACTCGACTTATGGAGATACCGTATCCTGCCGTAGGTTTCTCCCCTGCGAATACGCATACGAGCATCCTGCTCTCGAAGTCCACCTCCGGTGCCTGGGGTTCTTCTCCTCCTGCTGTAACAGAAACGTTGCAGTGATTATTCCAGAAACTCTCCCAGCTCTCCGCATCACGAAAAACCATGTTCCCGGATTCCGGATAATTCAACTCTCCGCATTTTATGGTTGTTACAGATTCCACCGGCTTGAGACATAGTTTGCCGGGACATCCTGATAGCAAAACAAAAGCTGCAATCAACCCGGCGGTCAATTTTCTGTCCATCAAATCTCCTCTCTTGAAACTTCTAAAGACCGTTAGGTCGCCTAATTCTTTTAACTTAGGCGGAGTATAGGCAGGCGGTGTTGGCTTGTCAACCCGCTTGACAAACACTCGTTCCGGCCTATTATCATTGTAACGGGAGGTAATATAGCAAAGATTTACCTGATACATACTTTTCTTCTCCTTATCGTGAGTATACCTTTAGCAGGATGCAGACAAGAAGGGAAGAAGTTGAACCTCGACTCGACCTGCTTCCCTTACGGAATAGGTTACGAGTGGACCTACGTACGCTACAACACCGGTTACACCAACTGGGGCGAAACGTTGGAGGAAAACTGGGACAAGGTCGACACCTTCACGGTAAGGGTGGTGGATTCAACCTGGTTTGGTGATACGCTTCTCTTCCAACTTCGAGGCAAGGGAAGCGAAGGCTATCCGGGTCAGATACTCGACGTTGGCAATCCAGTAAAAATATGGGGCGGTAATGTTCAGTTGCACCTGGTCGGAGGAAACCCGTTCGACACCGTAATCAGCCTCTCCCCTGCATCAGGTGATACCTTGCGTATTACCCATTCGGACGGCGACACTACAGGCTTCTGGGTGGACGAGATTGAGATCGTCCGGGTGAAGGGGATAGGTACGATTTTTCAGGAATACCGGTATAACGAACCGAGTGCGTTTTTGCACATTACAGACAGCCTCCTGACCTTCACAACACCTGAAGGACAGAGGTACCCTTAAAGGAAAGGATGAATGAAGAAAGCCCTGTTCGTCGTAATATTGACAACAATCTTCTTGTCAACAAGCTGCAGCGAGGAACCCTTTACCATTGATCTGGATACAACCTACTACCCGCTTGGCGAAGAGTACGAATGGTACTACGAGGAGTACGTCAGTACTTATAACAACGGCGAGTTGGTTTCGATTGATACCCAAGCTTATCATATCCTTGTCCTCGATTCATCCGGTACGGACACCTCCTGGACCTTCGATCTTGAAGGTTACTTCGACGACCTTGATGATCCTGTAGAGATAACAAAAGACAGCATCCGCGTATTCCTCGAAGGGCAAGGAAAAATCAGGATCGGGAAAACGGTAAACCTTATTAATCCTCAACCGGATACACTCGAAGACCTTTACAACTTCTTCTCTATATTATACTCGGACGACACCTTGAAGATAAAACTCAACTACGCATCAGGAGAAGGTTCCTTTTTCCATACGGTATGTCGTGTTAAAGGGCAGGGTCCGACGTATCAAAGCAAAATATCAATGACCGGTGAGGACAGCGTTTATACATTGGATAAGTTCCTGTTCCTTCGCAAGGAATCGGACACCACCTGGTTTTAACAATGGAGAAAAAGATGAATAAAACTCTAAGAGCATCAGCGATTATGGCAGGCTTAGCGCTGTGCTTCAGCGTATGCCAGAAACCGGAGCCTGTCCCGGCGCCAAATCCAGTATCACCTGTAGATACGTTGGCGCTAGAAGATGAGCAAACGGAGATAGAATTCGTGTGGAATTCTGTTGAAGCCGCATTGTGCTATGCCATTGAGATTGCAGATAACGAAGACTTCAACGGTGCGCTGGTATTCGGCAACGATGAGTTATATGACACTACTTGTAAGGTTTCGACTGACCTGTTCAACCTTGACAGCGCCTACTACTGGCAGGTTTCAGCAAAAGGTGAAGATAGCTGGAGTGCATGGTCTGAGACGATTGACTTCACCCCTATTGAACAAGATCCAACACTTGGCTTGGACACCACCTATTTCCCGTTAAGTGTTGGGTATGAGTGGAAATTCCGAAGACACGAATGGGCACATGACGAAATCAACTTCGAATACGATTATGATCAAACTTACAGCTTTACCGTAAAGGTTATTGATCAGTTTTGAGAATACGATACCCTTAACTTCGTACTGGAATCGATGACAGAAAATTGGTTGCTCCTCGAACCGGAGTTGTGGGATGTACGCGATACCGTTAGAGTAATTCAAGATAGTATCGAAATCTCATGGAATGATTGAGAAGACGATTTTTATTTTCCCCTGATACCAAATTACGAATCAAGTTATTTATACGGTGATACATTGCTTTTAACTCATTCCGGTTGGGATTGGGGAGAATCAACGAAACGTCTCAAAGGGATAGGGACAATTACTCAATCCTTTTCATATCTGTATATTAGCTCAACCGGGGATGGGGATGAAATAAACGGTAGAGATACCCTTCTCTACTTCTACAACGGCATTGACACCATTTATAAGGCTCCAACGAATTGAATCTTATAAAGAAGGAGCTTGATAAATCAAACTCCAGTTCATAAGAGCCAGGAATCGGGTTAGCGTTTCAGATTTGGGTAAATAGACTCAGACAGTCCTGTCCCTAACTTCCGCTTCTTCATCATCAATATCCTCTATCAAATCCGTATCTAAGTCCAGGTTTCGGCCCTTCCAGAATGTCTGTCCTGCAAGACTCAGAACCATCGACCGCATCGCCATAACAACCCATAGGAAAACCATTACAGGATAAAGCAGGGTCAAATAAAGTGGATAACGGAACCGCAGGTGGGTTATCGACCAAAGGATTAAGGAGAAACCTATAGTCACCAGCGCGAGCAGCAGACAGGTTTCAGAGACGTTGCCGCCCGCAACAGCCAGACCTATAACGAATACCGGAAAGATGAACACCGCGGTAAGCCACAACCACACAGGTATGTATATGAATACGCTGTTTCCGAATGTGGCAAACAGGTTCTTACTGAATCCGTCGGAAACCTCCTGAATATTATTGTACATCCTGCAGTTTATATGATTACACGCGTCAACGATGCGCCAGTTCAAACGATGCGCTTTCACCCTTCGCCCTAGTGACACGTCATCGAGAACGTCCTGTTTTACCGACTCGTGTCCACCTATCTCCTCATAGGTATCGGCACGAATCATCATGAACTGGCCCACCGTGAGTGAAAGCAGGGGTGAATGACTGCGATGTGCAATTCCCACAGGCAGGAATGAGATAATCCCGAAAGACATGATGGGTATGGTAAGCTTCTCGCCGAAAGTCTCGGCCTCCTCTCGTGGAAGGGCGGTCATGAAATCCGCGTTCTCGGCCTCGAAGGCGGCAACTGCATCCTGAAGCGTACTGGGATGATGCCTTGTGTCCGCATCGGTGAATAGATAGAGTTCACCGCGAGCCTTTTGGCTTAGCTGGTGACAGGCCCAATGCTTACCGATCCATCCTTCGGGCAGGGATTTACCCTTGATTATCTTCAATCGATTGTCTTTCTTCCGGAGTCTTTTGAGTCTTTCCCACGTATCATCCGTTGATTCGTCGTCTAGAACAACTACCTCGAAATCCGGGTAATTCTGGTTAAGAAGGGACTCTACGCAAGCTTGGATATTTTTAGCCTCATTCCGTGCAGGAACCAGTACCGATATCCGAGGCAAACGTGTTGGCTCAGGATAGTTACCTAAGCGTCTGAAGGCCCTCGAGTTGGTCAAAGCTATAAAT
>WJJO01000416.1 GCA_014729665.1 Caldifarciminota bacterium | reverse complement strand
GGGCAGGCGATAAGGACGAGCAGAAACGGCTTTATCTCCTAATGCCTATCCTGCTTGACTAGATGGGTTTTCGCAAATCCGTAAGCATTGCAACTGTTTAATAAACATAAACTTAGACGAATAAATATCAGAACTGAATAAATTGATCTTGACACACCATTAAATAATTCTATCATTATCGGAAAAATGCCGAAGAGTATGCCGAAGTGGCGGAACAGGCAGACGCGGTGGACTCAAAATCCATTGGGGCTTATACCTCGTGAGGGTTCGACTCCCTCCTTCGGCACTTTTTGAATATCCAAAACCTCAAGGAGGCAATTAGATGGGAATGTTGAAGGAAGAGGATAAAGAATATATCACGGAGCAGTTTTCAGAAAAGCTAACCTCCAAGGTTAAGGTCTTACTGTTTTCGCAGAAACTCGAATGTGAATACTGTCTTCCAACCGAAGAGATCCTCAAGGAGTTGACCGGCCTTTCGGATAAACTTACCCTCGATGTCCGCAACCTTCAGATAGACTCCGAAGATGCAAAGGGATACGGGGTGGATAAGGTTCCGGCTATCATACTTCTTGGAGAAGATGACAAGGACTACGGTATTCGTTTCTTCGGTATACCTTCCGGATACGAATTTTCCTCCTTGCTTGCAGATATTATAGACGTGTCCAACGGCGAAAGCGATCTTCCATCGGATCTGGTCGCCAAGATTGCATCAATCGACAAACCGGTTGATATAAAGGTTTTCGTTACCCCTACCTGTCCTTACTGCCCCAATGCGGTACGGACGGCCCACAAGATAGCCCTGGCAAATCCCGGCAAGATAAAAGCCGAGATGATAGAATCCACCGAGTTCCCCCATCTTGCAAACAAGTATGCGGTTTACGGTGTTCCCAAGACTATAATCAACGAGGAGGTGCAGTTCGAGGGAGCGATGCCTGATCAGGCCGTCGTCGAGCAGGTCATGACGGCGATTGAAAAATCCGACTGAATTTCTTGGATGTTTATCTTTACCTGCCCTTATCGGCATCAATCCAACTAAAGGAGATATAAAGGAGTAATGGATGGAGTTTTCATTTTCGGTTTCCGGACCATCAAAGGTTGATCTTGCCGATTCCTATGATCTGGTGATTATCGGGGGTGGACCGACCGGACTTACAGCGGCGATTTACTCATCAAGGGCGAACTTACACACGTTGATTGTAGAGAAGGGTGCTCCCGGAGGTCTGGTAGCTACAACCGAGTGGATAGAAAACTATCCCGGTTTCCCGGAAGGTGTTGCGGGCCCGGAATTGGGAAGGGCCATGCAGCAGCAGGCCCAGAGGTTCGGTGCGGAGATATTCCATGGTGAACCTGAAGGGATGGACCTTCGGTCAAATCCCAAGAAGATTACCCTCGGCGGCAAGCCTGTAACCGCCGATGCTGTAATAATAGCCACCGGCACCAGACCCCGTAAGCTTGGAGTACCCGGGGAGGTCGAACTTGCCGGCAGGGGCGTGAGTTACTGCGCCACCTGCGACGGTCCTTTTTTTCAAGATAAGGAACTGGTTGCGGTGGGTGCGGGCAACTCTGGGGTGCAGGAATCTGTGTTCCTTGCCAAATTCGCCTCGAAGATAACCATAGTCGAGTACCTGCCGACTATCCAGGCGGAGAAGATACTGGTGGACAGGTTTAACCGGACCGGTAAGGGTTCGTTTCTTCTCAACCACGAGGTGATATCAATAGAGGGAGAAGGTAAGGTTTCGGGGGTAAGGGTTCGCGACCGTGAATCGGGAAAAGAGAAGGTAATTCCATGTTCTGGTGTTTTCATCTGGGTAGGTCTTAAGCCCCAGACCGAGGGCTTTAAGGGGTTGGTAAAACTGGATGAATGGGGTTATGTAGAGGCAGATGAGGAATTGAGAACCGATATTGAAGGCGTTTGGGCCGCAGGCGACGTGGTTTCCGGTGCAGTCCGTCAGATTGCCGCGGCGGTCGGCTCCGGCGCTAAAGCGGCGATAGGTATCGAGCATTACCTGTCGACAAAACCTCAGAAAGGAGTAGATTGAGATGAAATTGAAAAAGACAGCGGGATTAACGATTGCAGGGCTTGTTGTCATAGCAACACTTGCAGGATGTCCGGGCAAAGAAGCAAATGATGAAGAAGATACCCTTAACACGCCTGTCGACACGGCAGATATCGAGGTTGTAGAGCCGGATACCGGGCTTCCCGTTATAGATACGTCAAGTCTGGGTGCGGGCGAAGACCCGGATTCGGTAACAGATACAGAGCCGAAACCCGATCCGGGCCCTGACCGCAAGGCTGCACCCGACTTCACACTCAAGGATATGTCGGGCAAATCACATACGGTTTCGGCTTACAAGGGTAAGGTCGTACTCCTGGATTTCTGGGCAACCTGGTGCGGTCCCTGCAAGAAGGAGATACCTCACCTGGAGGCTATCTACAACAAGTACAAGTCTCAGGGCTTTGCCGCCCTCGGCATAGGTCTGGATAAGGAATCGAACCTCGAACGTTACCTTTCAAAAACCCCGATCGCATACACCGTCCTGGTTGACGAGAAAGGCGTATCCGGCGGGCTTTACGGCATATCCGGGATACCCAGGACTATACTGATAGACAAAAAGGGCAGGATAGCTTACGATCATACCGGTTATCGTCCGGGCATGGAGAACCAGATCGAGCAGGAGGTGACCTCCCTGCTGGCTGAAGAGTATTAGTAGTAAGGATACCGGAAAGAAGGGGGATGCGATTATCGGTAAACAGCGGTTGGCTGTAGGGTCCGAGACGTAACATAGGAATATGCCTTCTGACTTTGATTTGTTTCTCAAAAGAAGGGATAGAAGGCGGTATCTGCCTTGTTGAGGATCTACGAGGGGTGTTTGAATTGAGTATCGATATAAGGAGACGGTTTGGACAGAAAACAGTCTGTGGGGGAGATAGTAGGTTCGGTTAGAAGAAAACATGCAACCGGAAACGATAAGGGCGATTACTTTGAGCCGCTGCGCATGTGGGTTGTCGATACCCTTGGAAAGGCGTCTTTAAAACGACTGAAGGAGCTTGTTGGCGCCGAGATTGCAACGCCTCTGGACGGGGCGGATCCTGACAGGTGGTATCCAACCGCGTACAGCGCCAGGCTTTATGAGGCCCTTTATGATTTGGTTGGGAAGGATGAGGAGAAGATTCGGGATTTTGCAAGGTTCTACCTTTATGAGAGAACTAAGGGCTTTATGAGGGTGCTTATGACCTTTGCATCGCCAATGCAGTTGGCGCTTAGAGTAGGCAGGATGTGGCAAAGGTTCCACGATACGGGCAGGGCACAGGTCGAGATAATAGACGCCGATAAAAGCGAGACACGGGCGAAACTTACCATACTCGACTGGTGGGCGTCGCCTGCAAACTGTCTGGTTAATACCTTTTTCTACGAAGAGATGGTCAGGATTGCCGGAGGCAAGCACGTCTACTGCGAGGAAACCCACTGTGTACACCGAGGGGACGATTTCTGCCGCTGGGAAATAGGCTGGCAGTGAAACTTCGGTTAATCCTTTTTTAATCGTTCCCTTAATCCAGTTCTCCCTTCTGCTATCGTTTGCGACCGTTTCCGCCGTAGGCGGAAAAGGTCGCAAAGCCCTCTTGATTTTTACCAAAGCGAGATTAGAATAAACAATGCAACTCCGGATGGTTATACCGCCCCTTGAGTCAGAGGCAAAAACAGTAAATAGGGCTGGTCTTGTCCATTAGACCCGACACATCTGTTCAGTACCTTAAGGGGATCGGCCCCAAGAGGGCGGCGCGCTTAGCCAAACTCGGCATCAGAACAGTTGAGGACCTCCTGTTTCACCTTCCGGTGCGATATATAGATCGTTCCAATCCGCAGCCGGTATCGGCGGTGAAGATTGGGGAAGAGACGACTTTAATAACCAGGGTCCAGGGAACTAATGTCCGCAGAACCCGGAAGGGCCCGTTGGTTCAGGTGCTTGCCGGAGATTCATCGGGTCAGATAACCGCGGTCTGGTTCAACCGACCGGACCTTCAGGGTACGTTCAAACCCGGGGAAACGCTCCTTCTCTCGGGTCAGGTTACATTTTACAATCAACCGCAGATGGTTAACCCGTTCTTCGAACGCCTCGACGAGAATCCGGATTTCTTCAAGAGTCCGATCTTTGCCGTATATCCTTTGACTGAAGGTTTGGGGACATGGGAGGTTCGCAGGGCTGTTGCAAGGGCATTGGATGACCTCGAGGGTATGACCGAAACCCTGCCACGACATATACTGGATAAGTATGAATTTCCAGATATTCTTGCCGCCCTGCGGGCGGTTCACAGACCCCAAAGGATGACCGACGTAAATCGCGGCCTGTCAAGACTCCGCTACGAGGAACTCTTCTTCTTCGAGATACTGGTTGGGTTTCGCAGGAATGCGCTTGAGTACGCGGCAGGTGGGCAGGCCCTGGAGGTCGAGGGTTCATTAACCGAGGGCTTCCTTTCCAACCTTCCCTTTCAATTGACCGGGGATCAGAAGAAGGCGATCGAGGAGATTACCGCAGACCTTTCCGTACCCAGACCGATGCACAGACTGCTTCAGGGTGATGTCGGCTCGGGCAAGACGGTGGTGGCCCTTCACGCGATGCTCTGCGCTGTGCAGTCCGGCAGACAGGCCGCGATGATGGCGCCCACCGAGATATTAGCCGAACAGCACTTTGCAGGCTGGCAGGGGATACTTGCCGAGACAGGGGCACGAGCGTTACTGCTGACCGGGAGTCTTAAGGGTAGAGAAAAGGAGGAAAACCGTAAAAGGATCGCTAAAGGGGCGGTGGATATGATCTTCGGTACCCACGCATTGATAGAGGAGAATGTCGAGTTCGGGGACCTTGCCCTGGTGGTGGTGGATGAACAGCACCGCTTCGGTGTACTGCAGAGAGCGGCACTTTCTGCTAAAGGCGAGGTAACACCACACGTTCTTGTCATGTCAGCTACCCCCATCCCTCGTACCATTACCCTTTCTTACTACGGAGACCTGGACGTGTCGGTAATCAAGGAAAAACCCGCAGGAAGGGCGGAGAGGACGACTAAGCTGGCCTACGATTCCAGAAGCGCGGGTGTCTACAGATGGCTTGCCGAAAGGATTGAAAGGGGAGAACGCGCCTATGTGGTATGTCCTCTCATAGAAGAGTCGGAGAAATTGGAGGTCTCCTCGGCAAAGGAGACCTTCGAGGAACTCAAGACGTTTATTAAGCCTTCACGCATGGCGCTAATACACGGAAGGATGAAGGCAGACCAGCGTTCCCTGGCAATGCAGCGATTCCGTTCGGGCGAGATACAGGTGCTGGTTTCCACGACCGTTATCGAGGTCGGGGTTGACGTTCCCCAGGCAACCATCATGATAATACGTCATCCCGAGCGTTTCGGTCTTGCCCAGCTTCACCAGCTGCGAGGTAGAATAGGCAGGGGGCCGAGGCCCTCGCGCTGCGTGCTGCTCTTGCCCTCCGGGCTTTCACCTCAGGCCAGAGAGAGGCTTAAAGTTTTCGCGGCAACGGAAGACGGTTTTAAGCTGGCTGAAGAAGACCTCAGGGTTCGCGGGCCGGGACAGATAATGGGTACGCGTCAGCACGGTCTTCCAGACTTAAGGATTGCCGATCTCCTGCGCGACCGCAATACCCTTGAGGCCGCCAGGGACGATGCGTTTTCGATATTGTCCGAAGACCCGCGGCTGTCAGGATATCCGCGAATTGCGACTACGGTTCGCCGCAGGCACTCCGAGTCGCTGAGGATGCTGGGGGTGGCTTGATGAGATTAACTAACTATAGTAAAGGAGCTTAGTGATGGAAAGAAAAGTAATTCCCTGTCTGGTGCTTGCCGGGCTTATTATCTCCGGTTGCGAGTATAAACCGGACGCTGTGGGCAGGGCCCGTGAGGTCTATATCTTCACCGACCACAAGGAATCGATAGAATTCGATATTTCACTCTCACTTGAAAGGCAGATTTTTACCCCGCAGCCGGGCGTTGAGTTCTTCCTCAAGTACAAGGAAGGAGATGAGGCCACCGATCATCTCAGACGCCACTGTATCCTTCTTGCAGGTTATGAGTCCGATACCGCGATAAGATTCATGAAGAACCTTTATCCCCCGCTCACCTGTAACGATTCGTTCAACCTGTATACCTTCAGGGACGTATGGGCAGAGGGTCAGACCGTTATGGTTTTCGTTGCAGAAGACAGCC
>WJJO01000415.1 GCA_014729665.1 Caldifarciminota bacterium | reverse complement strand
CGAACACCCGCAGAATACGGCTCTGCCATGGTACGCGTTCCACATCTGCTCAGCTTCGAAACGTCCGAGTATTCCACATTATTATACTCAGAACTCCCAGGGCCGCCTTACAATCAACACCTTTTGCTGGGGCAGGCAGGACGCCTACTGCTACGTGATGGAGGGAATGTGGACGCCCATGGGGCCTGCCGACCCCACGAAGACGGATTTCTACCAGGCTCTGGTAGATCGCATTGTCCAGGAAGGCGAACATTCCTTTGCCGACCACGTAACGATGATTAACGAAACACCCTACGTTCACATGATAATCGTCTGGCCCGAGGTTGACGGCTCCTGGGGGCTAGGCGGCAGCGGTTTACTCACATCTGACGAAACCTATAACGGAAAAAACATCCTAGTCAACGTCTTCGCGGTGAGTAGAAGCTACTCCCAAAAGGTGGAAACAGTAGTAGCCGGCATAGTCCACGAGTTTAACCACCAGTGGCTTCCGGACCTGAGTTACGAGCCTGACCACTACGGCCTCGGCGGATTCGATCCGCAGGGCGCGGGCTATGGTTTTACAGATGAACAGGGCGGGCCGCCCTCGCCGGTAAATCCTGTGTGGCGCGATGATTTAGGCTGGCTTGACAAGATCAAATTGAGCACGACGGGAAACCTGTACGACCGGACAATAGGGGATCAGACAACCGGCGAACTCTACGTCCTGAACGACGAACAGTCCACGTTAGACAAGGACCTCTTTTACCTTTCATGCCACCGGAAATTAAGTTACTATGAACGCTGCTGGCCCGGTCTCGGTGGGCTCCTGATCTGGCACCAAAGGATGGCTGGCGTACGCGGTGATTCGAAGTGGGGTTACTATGGTAAAAAAAGAACCAGATATGATGAAGGGCTAACCGATTCACTTTTTTATCTGGTAAAACCAATCGATATCGAGTGTGCGCACGGTTGTTTCAAATGGGACAGGACGAACGATGAGGTCGACCTTAATACCCCTGACCCGATTCGCGGCCGCGATCACCTCGACATGAAGCCCTGGGGTTACTACCCAGGGGGTGGAAATAAAGGCGAAGCCTCCTGCTTCTTCTGGCCCGACTTCGGCTATACTTAGTTCGACGGGCTTACAAACCCCTCATCGCGTGAAAGGGAATATATCGAAGGCAACCAGTGGTCTGATACTATGGGGGCTCACGCACCGTCAAGATGCGCTGTGCGCAACATCGGTGAATCAGGCCCGATCGCAATGAAGGCCGATCTGCTTTACAAGCACTGCATCTCATACAACTCGCCGGGCGTACCGGTAAAACTTGGCTCTAACAACCAGCGATGCGTACGTTACTTCACAGATGATTTTGACACCCGCATTATGATGGTTTACACTTTGTATGGTAGGGTTACATTCAGAACTATGCTGAAAGGTGCCGATGCTACATTATACCTATCCGATCTGGTTGATGCAAAACCGCATTTGAGTCTGAGCAACTCCGGTGCAAGTTACCCCGCACTGCAGTACTACAACTCTGATAATACCGTTCATCTGTGCTGGTTGGAGGATGAAGCGCCGGATTACGAGCTATGGTACCGCAGGGGTGTTCTTTCTTCCACAGAACCGGATGAGGCGGACTGGACCGGCCCTTTGAATGCAAGGGCCAATATAGGCGCTTTAGCCGGTTACGGCAACGCCGGCTCGGCACATTTCACACCGCCTGCAATAGAGATACATGGGGGTACGGTTTTTATTGCCACCGGTATATATAGAAATACAGCCCTTGACTATGGCGGTGGCCAACCAATAAACGACAGCCTGCCTGTATTATGCTTCAGGTTTCCGTTAGGGAATCCTTCCGATGTTGAAGTGGATACCATCGGCTGGTATGATGTTTTGGCTGTACAGGGTGATGTTGGCGGCGCAACCGTCTCCTTAGCCAGGGATTGACAAGGCCGCGTCCATGCAGTTTTCCTTGCACCCAATGTATTAGCGGCACATACCTGTTATGAAGACGGTATGTGGAGTGACGTAGTCGTTATCGATACCGATCCGACCGGCCAGTTTGCAGACGTAGGTCCGCCATGTTTAAGGTACTGCGATGGGTCGTTGTACGTAGTCGCTTCAGCCCGTCATCAAGGCCTTGCCCCCGAGCATACCGAAATATTTGAAAGTTTCGTAGATGTAAGCGGTCCTGAACCCGGTATGTGGGCATTTCCTGAAAACTATAGCGGAACACCTGAAGTCAATTCCAGCCAGCCTGTAGTTGATAAGCACTACTATCCTCATATCTTCTGGAACGAAGATGGTAAAATAATGTGGCAGCATTATGGTGAAAACATCTCGGTTACCCACACGCCACACTCCACGTCTTCGGCACCACACGTGGTATACGCCGACGGCAATTACCATTTGACGTGGCTTGAGAACAACGAATTCGGCTACGAGATTAACTTGCGTAGCGATCCATTCTCAGGCGGCGGGGCATTCGGTGAAGGCGGCCAGAGTCTTGGAGATAAAATTAAGCCTAGTTTAGCAGAACTTTCAGTAATTCCATTTGCTAAGGAAAAGTTCAGTATCAGTTATTCTTTACCTGTCGATACAGATGAAGGCCTTCTCAGGGCGTACGACTGTCAAGGCAGACTCATACAAAGCTGGAAACTAGAAACTACTGAAGGCACAATCGAATGGGATTGTACGGACATACAGAACAGACAATTGAGTTCCGGGGTATACTTCATAAAACTGTCCTGCGATAAAGGAACCAAGGTTGAAAAGACCCTACTGATCAAATAACGAATTAAATCAAAGGAAAAAGCTGAGCCGTGGGTTTATCCGGGCCTACGGCTCTTACTATCATTCCACTTCCTTCAGAATCTCTACTACCTCTTGAGCACTCCCGGCCTTGGCCAATCTCGTTCGGGTCTCTTCCTTTCGCAAGGTTTTTGACAGCCGGGCAAGGGCCATAATATAGCGCGTTTTCTGGTCCTCAGGAGCCGCTATAAGGAAGATGAAGTGAGAGGGTTTCCCGTCAAGGGAGTTGAAATCCACACCCTTCTTTGAATAACCGTATGTAAGGATGAGACCCGAAGCCGCCTTTGTACGGGCATGGGGTATGGCCACCCCTAGACCGATGCCTGTACTCTCAAGGTTCTCCCTCTTCAGGATATCTGAAAGGAACGTCTCGGAGTCATCTATGAGTTTGAGCTTGGCAAGCTTTGCAACAAGCTCCTTTATTACCGCGACCTTCTCACGTGCTGCAAGATTGAGGATGATTCCTTCCTTGCAAATAGCTTCACTGATTCGGATCATTGTCCCTCCTGGTTGAGGAGCAATAGTGGAACTGTGTTTAATTTTTCAAGTAACCCTGGAATATCTACATTCCGGTAGTTGAAAGTTGCGCAAATATCTACATCGTAGCTGGAAACGACCGATGCTATGGTGTCAAGTGTTTTTCCTTCTTCGAGCATGAGAGAATTCTTTACCTCGCGGCTAAAGGCTATATCCTCTATGCTGTACAGGAATTTCCAGGCGCGGTCTTCCAACTCGTCCCTCGCCTTTTTTTCCTTCTCTGTTGGTTTGTCCGGTTCAGGTTCGAGAATCGCCAGCGCGATAACACGAGCCCCCAACTGATCGGCCAGGTCCATGAGGCCTTCCAGTTCGTCAAGCCTGGTTTCACCTGGATCTACGTAAACGAGTAAACGTTTATACACTTTGCCTAGACCTCCAATTTACTTTCCAATGCAAAATCTAGAAAACATATCGTCTAATAGTTTTTCGGTTACCGTAGAATGATCACCTCCGGTAACCAGTTCCAAAGCTTCGCGCAATTCCTTGGCCCGCATGTAGAGATAGGCGGCCTGAAGCGCGTTTTTAAGGATCACTGAAAGATTCTTTTACTGCTCCTCTTGATACCTGTTGGCAAAAAAGGTCTCACCGACTTTCCCCGAAACCTCTTCCTTTAGCCTTTTTAATATCTCGGAGAT
>WJJO01000414.1 GCA_014729665.1 Caldifarciminota bacterium | reverse complement strand
TTCCTCTCAAACCCTCCAGGACTATTGCCTGCTTCTCTTCTGTGCTCCAGTTCCTGCGTTTCATGTCGCCTCCTTGCTAGACTAGTGATTCTATCTCTACACATACCCCGTGTCCAGCCCCAGAGGGTCGCAGTATAAATGCCTCACCTTTCTCCGGATTTATGAAAGTGTAGATAAAGTCCATCAACTTAGAGTTAATCAACCCAAGTATATAGTGTAGGTTATGGTTGGAATCCTTGGGGAGAATAATATGCAAGTTATCTCTTGCTATAAAAGCATCATTTACAAGTACCGCGATAATACTATCCCCAGTTTGGCGCACTACGATTTTAAGGGGGGCTTGGAAAATTGAAGGATCACGTGGTGCTGCAAGCCAAGGACCATATTGTATCCAATAATTATGATGCCAAAGATTTCGATAGCGCTGGATTAAGCTGCCTCGTAACAAAGGTGTCCATTGATCACCCGTCACTTTTCCTTCCTTAACATAAGGCTTAGTCTTCATGACTTTCTCGGTCTGAGGTGGTGTTCCCTTTCCTTTTTCAAAAGGCTTAACCCCATTAAATACGTCACAGATCGATGTTAAAGGAGAACAAGCACTCAGAATCTTACGGAATAATAATTGAGCTTCTGGGGGAGCGATAACGTTGATTGAATCCCCATTACGTGGAATAAACGACCCTGGCAATTGATGTAATAATTTCGACTTCTCCCTATTCATTGTGTCGATATTTACAGAGCTTTTGTCGGTAACGCCGCCTTTAAATTTCTCAAAAATCAAAACGTGAGTATCTACAACCCCAGAAAACACCTTTTCAGATATAGGCAGAATACATTTCCATCTGAAACGTGAAGTAAGATACTCCCTGATTCTTCTGAGGGTAATTGATTGCAACCAGGTATTTGAGATTATTACCCCAAGTTGCCCTTTATCTTTCAACAATCTCTCGTAAAGCTCCAAGAACAATAAATAAAAATCCCTCTGGTAATCTTGGTGGCAGTATGTCTTTGAGAAATATTCTTGATCACGTGGATTGATCATTGTTCCATACGGCGGGTTCCCGATAACCGCGTCGAAGCCGCCTGCGTCCATAATTTCTGCAAACTCCACCTCCCAATCGAACGCATTAATCCGGTACTGTTCCTCGGCGTCGAACATCCCGGTCTGCCTGCCCTGGTAGAAGTCCGAGCCTATCAGCGAGTTACCGCACTTGATGTTTGAACCAAGGTCGGGCAATGCCCGTTTGTGGAACATCTGCATCTGCCGGTTCAGGGTTTCTTCGTTCTCGCCCTCCAGCACCTTGAGGAGCAGGGATAACTTGGTTACCTCCACCGCCTGTGGGTCTATGTCCACCCCGTAGATGTTGTTCAACAGTATCCGCTTGCGCTCCTCGGCGGTCAGCCGCCATTCCTTATCCGTAACCTGGTAAAGCTTCTTTTTGTGCTTTGCCGCGCCTTCTTCAATGTAGTAATCCCGGTGCCAGTCCAGCAGGTACTGGTACGCGCCCAAAAGGAACGAACCCGAACCACACGCCGGGTCCAGTATCCTGATCTTTGATACCTGGGCCGGGGTCTTGCCCTTGCACAGCTTGCCCACGGTGTTGGCAACTATGTAGTCCACGATATAGGTGGGGGTGTAGTAAACGCCCCCGGCCTTGCGAACCTCGGGCTTTTCTTCCACCTTTGCCCGGTGCCCTGCGGTCAGCCGGATAACCTTGCCCAAAAACTGCTCGTACACCTGACCGAGGATGTCGGCGGGAAGCACCGAGAACTCGTAAGGGCTGTCAGGATAGTAAAGGTCCTTGAGGATGAGCTTGAGCTTGTCGTCGTCTATCTTGAGATTAAGGGTCAGATCGTCTGGCGGTTCGTCCCGGCCCTTTTCGTCCTTGAAATGAAACAGGCCGGAGTTGTACCGGTCGTCGGCATTGCGGAAAAGCTGGGTCAGCCGCTTGTAGACGTTGGTTCCGTTAATGAGTGACTGAAGCTTGCCGTAGCCTTCTATTCCCCTGTCCTCGCAGATTCTAAGGAAGATGATGCGGTCGATGGTTTTCTGCACGGCGAAGTTGAGCTGACGGGTCGAGAGCTTGGGGTTGCGAAGCGCGATGTTGCGGGCAAGCTCGTTGCGCCAGCACTCGATCTCGGCAAGAAATGCGTCGTCAACCTCGGCAGTGCCCCGCTTTAATCTGGTTGACTCCACGTAGCGGTCGAACGAGCCCTTGAGCACGGCGTCCTTGGAGAAGATTGAAGCAATCTCGTCCCACCGGTCGAGGTAGTCTTTATACTCGATGTACATGATGCGGGCGGCGGACGCCTTGTCGGTCTGGATAGGCTTTATGCGGCAGTCGTAGACTGCGAACTCCTCGAAGTCGGTAAGGATGCTTAAGGGAAGCTTTGCCGACCATGCGTAGCGGCGAAGTTGAAACGCCGGATGGGTGTCCTGTTTGATATCTACAGAAGGCTTCTTGGCCTCAACGAAGAACTTGCGCGTGCCGCCGATACGAAAGCAGTAGTCGGGCGCCTTTGTTCCGCCGCCTACGGGCAGGGAGTCCTCGTGCACCACGTCCTTGTATGCCTCGGCAAACCCCTGTTCGTTGTAAACGTCCCATCCCAGGGCCTGGAAAAGCGGGTTGATGAACTCCAGCCTGAGCTGCTCTTCCTTGTACCTGCCGGAACGGTAGGCCTCGAGGTGCTCTTCGAAGAGCTTAACGCGTTCTTTAATCTTCTTTGTTTCAGCCAATCTTGATCTCCTGTAAAACCTTACAAAATATTTTCGTCTTGTCAAACCGGGTGCCAATTTCCAGTTAAGGTTGAAAAGATCGCGGAGAAAGCCTGTCCGGGCAGGCAGGCGGACAGAGATAGCGGTAGGGGCAGTTCACGTAGGGGCAGTTGGCTGCGCCGCTTCGCGTCATGAACTGCCCCTACCGATCGCGTCATGAATTACCCCTACAATTCAATGCCCTTACCGACTCGGCTTCGAGGCGTTTAAACTCTTCAAGCCCTGACGAATGTAATACAATCCTGACCAAATAATCATCCAAATTGCGTCGTTTACTGCCGATTTCTGATAAAACCATATATCAAATCGGTTGACAGACGTATCTTGAGACCTATAATCAATGTTAATTTAGGAGGATCGATTGGCTCATGCTTACACACCAGGCCTAAAGGTAACGGCCAAAACGAAGATAGATAAAGAACGCAGGCTCCCTCTGCAGGGGGAGGTGGTTGTCAAGAAGGGGGAGAAGGTTAAGGGTGATACAATCGTTGCCAAAACCGCCCTGCCCGGCAACGTAACCACCGTTAACGTCGGGGCATTGCTGGGCGCTCAGGCCCAGGACGTTCCCGAACTCATGCTTAAGAAACCGGGTGAACCTATCCAAAAGGATGAACCTATTGCACAGTCCAAAGGGCTTTTCGGGCTGTTCAAATCGACCGTCCCCTCGCCCATAAACGGTGAGATAGAAAGCATCTCTCCCATAACCGGTCAGGTCATTCTGCGTGAGCCGCCTCAACCGGTTGAGATTGACGCCTACGTTGACGGCCAGGTGGTGGAGATATTCGAAAATGAGGGCGTAAAGGTCGAGACCGAGGGCAGCTTGATACAGGGTATCTTCGGTTTCGGTCGGGAACGCAGGGGCATAATCAAGGTTCTTACAAAATCCCGCGAAGACGTACTCGACGGCAAGATGCTTACGGCCGACATGAAGGGATACTTGGTGGTCGGAGGTTCACTGGTTACCGCCGAGGCTATAGAGAAGGCCGTCAAGCTGGGTATAAAAGGAATCGTTGTAGGCGGAATCGAGGATTCCTCTATCAAGAAGGTATTAGGATACGACATAGGCGTGGCAATAACAGGTTCTGAATCTATCGAGGTAACGGTAATCGTAACCGAGGGTTTCGGAAAGATGCCGATGGCCCCGCGAACGTTTGAACTCCTTAAGGAACTGAACGGCAAGTTAGCTTCTATTAACGGAGCTACCCAGATTCGAGCCGGTGTAATGCGTCCTGAGATAATCGTGCCCGGGGCGGAGGTCGCCAAGGTGGGGTCTAAGAGTTCGTTAGAGCAAGGACTCAATATCGGAATGCAGGTCCGGATTATACGCGCCCCCAACTTCGGTGGCATAGGAAAGGTTGTATCATTGCCCGTCGATCTTGAGAAAATAGAAACCGAATCAAAGGTCAGGGTATTAGAGGTGGAACTTGAAGGAAAGAAACGCATCAGGTTGCCGCGCGCCAATGTGGAAATCATTGAAGCGTAGCAACAGAAAAAGAAACGCAGGCATCGGTTTATCGGCCGGCGCTTTACTGTTGGTTGTAAGCGGGTTTGTTACCCAATTGGATGCATCGCAGGGGTATGCATCCTTAAAGATTGCCGCAGGGGCAAGGGAAGCAGCTATGGGTGAGGCAGGTGTTGCAGGGGCGACTTCCGCCACTGCAATACGCTGGAATCCCTCCCTGCTTTTAGACGGCACTGCCGTTGAGTTATCCCTTCACCACAGCCGCTGGCTGGTGGGTACTTCCCAAAGTGCATTTATGGTGAAAAGGAATTTCGGAAGGTTTGCCCTGGGTGGCGAGGTACTGTATTTCGACGGAGGTAACATCGAGCTGCGTGACAGCATCGGGTCTCCCGATCCGTCAGGCACCTACGATTTTGCGGATTTGTCTTTTGGATTGGGGTTCGCCGCAGAGGTCGTCGAGGGAACCAGGATAGGTATTACAGGCAGGTATTACTATGAAAGGCTTGCCGGATATTACGGTCATACCTGGGGTTTTGATGCCGGCTTCAACTACTCCCCCTTTAAGGGGATGAATCTTGGTTTTTCCGTAACCGATTTTGCATTCGATATGCACCTAGACGGCGCAGGATTCAAACCGCCGATGACCTTGAGGATAGGCGGTAAATACTCTCATCTGTGGCACGACAACCTTGGTACGGCTTTTAACCTCGATTATATGTACAGGCCATACGACAATGAACCCGGTCTTAGGGTCGGGATTGAAACAAACCTGTTAAAGACACTCAGCCTGCGTGCCGGGGCCAAGCTGCTGTATATGGAGGATGATGAGATTAAGCTCGTTTCTCCGAGTGAATTGTTGACCTTCGGCGTAGGCCTGACTCATAACTGGATTTCACTGGATTACGCTATAGTTCCCTATAACAGACTTGATCTGGGTTTGACACATCGTGTCAGCTTAAACCTTGAATTCGACTGATTGTTTAACCGATGGCTGAATTCCTGCTTGATTTCGAGAAGCCGATAGTGGAACTGGAAAGACGTATCCAGGAGCTTCGCGGACTTGAAGGCGTGGAAACCGAGATTTCAAAACTCCAAAAACAGGTCGACAGGCTTCGCAGGAAGGTTTATTCCCGGCTAACACGCTGGCAGATAGTGCAACTGGCCCGACATCCACAACGCCCCCAGACACTCGATCTGATTCCATACCTGTTCACCGACTTTACCGAACTTCACGGGGACAGGTGTTTCCGAGACGATGAGGCGCTTGTTGCCGGCATAGCCCGTTTCAGGGGTCGTTCGGTTGTGGTGATTGGTCATCAAATGGGTCACGACACCAAGGAGAGGACTCGACGCAATTTCGCCCAGCCTTATCCGGAGGGTTATCGCAAGGCCCTGCGAATTTTTAAGCTGGCCGAAAGATTCAATATGCCCGTGATAAACCTGGTCGATACACAGGGGGCCTACTGCGGCATCGGCGCAGAGGAGCGCGGTCAATCGGAAGCTATTGCCCATAACCTTCAGGAGTTATCCCTTTTGCGTACGCCTATAATAGTGGTTGTTACCGGTCAGGGAGGCTCGGGAGGAGCAATAGCCATCGGTATGGGTGATCGCATGTACATGCTTGAGTATTCCTACTATTCGGTTATTTCCCCGGAAGGCTGCGCCTCAATCCTCTGGCGCGATAAGGCCGAGGCCTCGAAAGCGGCCGAAGTCTTGAAGTTCACAAGTAAGGACCTACTGAACCTCGGTATAATTGACGGTATTATTAACGAACCTCCGGGTGGTGCCCATCGCGACTGGCAGCTTGCCGCCAAGTTGATTGAAGAGAAGGTCTCGGAAGCGCTGGGTGAACTCGAAGAGCTTTCGATTGAAGACCTTGTAAACAAGAGGCTCGAAAAGTTCAGGGCTATGGGGGAATATAAGGATTCAAGCTAGGATAACTAATTATGAGGCGTCTTTTGTCAGATAAGCGTAAAGGTATTAGAATAAGGGGACCGGATGAGGCTTGACGGTACACTTGCAGATTATCCTTTGTCGGATATCCTTCAGTTGATATTCATGGGGAAACGCGCAGGAACCCTGCGTATATTCTCAGGAGGTGACGAGGGCATCATCGTTTTCGGCAATAACCTGATTCGCTTCGGAAAAACCAGTAAGCATGCCGGACTGCCGGCGGTAAAGAAGATACTCGGCTGGGAAAGCGGTAAATTCATATTCGATACCGAAGAGGTGCTGGAACTTGAGGAAGAAGCAAAGATTGAACTTCCCATCCAGCAGTTCATTCTCGAGGTTTCAACCGCACTCGACGAGTACGACGACCTCCTGGCTCGCATAGGGGGCATGAGCCGTAGGCTTATCCTTTCTCCCATAGCGCCCAAGGGAGAACACGTTCACCTTTCACCTGAAGAGTGGCTGATTGTGGTTCACATCGCTGATGCGCCTACCATAAGGGACCTCGAGGGCAGAATCGCGATACCCGAAGCCGACCTACTGCGTCATATCCTCAACCTTCGCGATAGAAGGCTTATTACAATAGAGTAGTTGAATCCAAAATGGGGATCGGGACGGAGGTTTTTTATCTCAAATTTCAAATATCAAAGTGCAAATTGCTAATTAATAGGGAAAGGATCGAGCAGGGATAGATTCACTTGTATCGTGAGCAGATGCATCAGCCGGTAATTATCAGATAGCGAGCGGGATTAGGTTGACACTTAATAGGCCTGCGGTATAATTTCCACCAAGGAGATGGCTTTGAAACATGATCTGTTAACTGATATACGCAAGGCTGAAAAGAAGGCTGCCCGGGACATCGCAGTTGCTGAAGAAAAGGGTGCAGACGAGTTGGCTAAACTCAGAAGTGAACTTGATGAGCGGAAGGAGAAACTTGCCGCGGCAAGGGAGAAAAGGATAGATCAGGCTCGGGATAAGGCCGGCAAAAAAGCACGGAAGGAAGCCGAAGATATCTTAACCAGTGCCGAGAAGGATGCGGAGAAGATAGAGGTTAAAGCGCGCAAGAAGATGGATAAAGCTGCGGATACGGCAGTCGAAAAAGTTCTGGATTTGTGGGAACAGAAAGACTAGAAAAGGTACTAATAGCTACCCATCAGGAGGAACGCGACGAGTTGCTGCGCAGGCTTCAGGAAGAAGGTCTGATCCACATTGTAGAAACAAGGTCGGATAAAAAAGGAGGAAAGGATGAATCCCAGGAAACTACTGAGGATGTCGATCCTGACCTGAAATCGAGACTTGCTAAACTCACACAAGCTGCAGGATTCCTTGCAGATTATGCAGAAAAGCGCAAGCAGGGCCTTTTTTCACAAAAACCATCCATGCCTGCAAACGACTTCCGCAGAAGGGTTGTCGAACTTGACCTTCCCGTAAAACTCGAAAAGATTTCCGGATTAACGGAAGAATCTTCCCTTTTAGATAACGAGGAACGGAAGATCGAAGGTGAACTTGAACTTTTATCTCCCTGGAAGAAACTCGCGTACTCCCCCTCCAGATATACCGATTCAAGACGTACCGACGCAAGATTTGTATTCATATCCAGCGAAGAGGAGGGAAAGGCGCTCAGGGAAGGTCTGGCTGATTGCTGCTGCGAGGTGGAGTGTGTAAAAAAAGAGAACGCGACCGAATATGCGGTTTTGATGTTCCCGCGTGCACAGACCGAAGAAGTCGAGGACGTAATCAAAACGTGCGGGGTGAAGATGCTGCAGCTTGCAAAGTTCAGCCGGGAGCCCGTTAAAGAGATAACAGTGCGGGAAGACCGTCTGAGAACCATAGCAGGGGAGAAGGAAAGAATTAACGAAGAGGCAAAGGAGATGGCGGCAGAACTTTCTGGTCTGGAAACGGCCATGGACCTGTACGAAAACGAGACGTTGATAAACGAACAGTATCCGAAGATGGCCGAGACCGAGAAGGCGGTTTTCATCTCCGGCTGGGTTCGGGTCTCGCAAAGAAAAAGACTTAATAAGATCGTATCAACCTTCCCTGCTTCTGAGATACGCGGAATAAAGCCTCATAAGGACGAGGAGGTCCCGGTTGCGTTAAAGAACGAAGGTCCTTTCAAGTCCTTCGAGCTTATTACCAATATGTACAGCATGCCCGACGGCAGGGAGGCCGATCCCACGCCTTTCATGGCGCCTTTCTTCGCTCTTTTCTTTGCCCTGTGCCTGACCGACGCCGGATACGGCATCGTCATTTCACTCCTGACGGCCTACCTTATCTGGATACGTAAGATGAAGACACCCCTTTTGGGAATCCTCTTCTACGGCGGACTCCTTACCATAATCACAGGCGCGGCCACGGGTTCGTGGTTCGGGAACATGCCCGATTTCCTGCAGATGCCGTGGCTCATCGATTTCCGCAACGCCGTGCTGTGGTTCGATCCCCTAAAGGACCCGATGCCTTTCTTTTACCTGTCTCTGGGTGTAGGGTACTTCCAGATGATGTTCGGGATAGGGATAGCGGTCGTAGACGGCCTGCGCACCAGGCAATACGGCAAGGCGCTGTTCGAGAGCCTGCCCTGGTTTTTGATCTTCCTTGCCGCGCCTTTCCTTGCAGGCGTTGCCATGGGTGTGCTTCCCGAGACGCTTAAGGGAATTCCCGTGGTTGCAGGGATAATCATCATCATAACAAGCCTGGGTGCCGTCATAGTGCTTTCCGAACGTCCCGGCCCCACGCCTGTGACCGCTGCCATACTAATATGGACCTCGGTTACGGCGGCGCTTCTCGCATTAGCCAAGGGGATAGGTCTTTTGCCCGTCTCAGGGATTGTAATTAAGGGGATACTGGTCGGGATAGTGGTGGTTTTATGGCTCTACACGATATACAAGGGGGTGACCGAGAAGCGTCTGAAGATCGCGGGGATCATCATCGGGGTACTGGGGCTTGTCAGCGTAGCGCTTCATCTTTCCGGGATGCTTGGCGCATTCAAGCAGGTCCCGTTCTTCTCCGGTAACGCGCTTCTTGCAATAATGTTCGTCTTGAACTTCGTATTCGCCCTGATGGTGCTCAAGGGCTGGGGAGGCCGTATAATCTGGGGGGCTTATAACGTTTATTCCAATACTACAGGTGTTCTGGGCATCGTTTTATCTTACGTACGTTTGATGGCCCTCGGGATGGTTACTGCAGGGATTGCAATGGCGTTTAACGAGATTGCATGGATGCTGGGGGGGATACCGGTGGTCTCGGTGATACTCATACTCGTCGTTCTCATCATCGGGCACGTTTACAACCTTTTAATGAGCGCTTTGAGCGGATTCGTACATACGCTTCGATTGCAGTACGTGGAGTTTTTACCACAGTTCTTTTCGGGCGGAGGGAAACCATTTGAACCATTTGAATTAAAAACACGTTTCGTCAAGGTTACAAGGAGGCCTTAGATGGATCCAATCGGTATTGCAGCAGGAATTATGGGCGCCGCATTTGCGATAGTTTTTGCCGGAATAGGTTCGGCCGTTGGCATAGGACTCGTCGCGCGCGTGGCCAACGGGGTTCTGGCAGAAGACCCTGACAAGTTCGGAAAGCTGTTCATCCTGGTGGTTCTTCCCGGAACCCAGGGTTTCTACGGGTTTCTGGCCGCATTCTTGATAATCGGCAAGATGTACCTTTTAGGTGAAGCGCCCTCAGGATTCACCTTCACTCTCTGGAACGGTCTGCAGCTTCTTTTTGCCTCGCTTCCAATCGCCTTCACAGGGCTTCTTTCAGGCATTCACCAGGGCAAGGTCTGCGCCGCAGGTGCGGAGATGACCGCAAAACGTCCCAACGACTCTACCAAGGCGGTTATCTACGGCGCGATGGTCGAGACCTACGCCGTTCTCGGTCTTTTAATAACCATCTTCCTTCTGCAGGGAATCTAGCGGGGCGCAATGGCAGCCGATAAGGTTAGCGCTAAGATTGCGGCGGATGCCAGGCAGCGTATCAAGGATATCGAGGCAGACTACGAGAAGCAAAAGGCTGAGGCCAAAAAGGAAGCAGAACAGTACGCAGAACGTTACGAGAAGGAAACAAAGGTTCTGGCTGCAGAAGAGGCCGCCCGTACCGAAAGGGGTATACTTTCGGAAGCCCGTCTTTCGGCGCGTCGCATCATGCTCCAGCGCAAGCACGAGCTGATTGAAGAGACCCTGGATAAGGCGGTCAAGAAATTTACATCCTCCAAGAAGTACCGGAATCTTCTGGCCAAAATCATCAAGGTCAAGCCAAAGGATGCCGAGGTTTTTCTCTCACCTGCAGACAAGAAGCGATTCGGTTCGCAGTCGTGGGCTAAAAAGGCATGCGAGATTGATATAAAGGGAGGGGTTGTTCTGCGCGGCAAGGCCTTTGACGTTAATTTCAGCCTTGACGCCGCATTCAACGCCCTGAAGGAAGACTTGAACCTGGAACTGTCAAAGATTCTCTTTGAATAAAGAAAGCCCCGCAAGGGGCTTTCTTTTTTTTTATCTCTTCTTCTTTTTCCTCAACCTTCGGGATACGAAGGCTGCCGTACCGAACACGAAGGCCAATGGCAGCAGTATCAATCCCGGACCGCCTGCCGCATGCCCGTAGAAGGTTTCGGAGTCGTTGTCCGCTGCAACCATTACGTAATCTGCATCAATATCCTCAGGATCCCAGAAGGTAGCCTCGATCCTCGTGATGAAATCACCCTCACCGCACAGGCAGGCCACCTGAGGATAGTGTTCGGTGATTGCCTCATACTCGGATTCCGATATCTTATTCACATAGGGGTAAGAGATTTCCCCGCATCCGGTATCCACCTTCATCCGGTGGTCTGCAATCACGAACAGGTAAAGTTCCAGATAATAGTAGTAATAGTAATCACCACTCAACTTATTCAACGAGGTTATCTTCATCGGATATACGATATCCGGGGAGTTGAAGGTGAACTCAACCGGCTGTAAGTTGGCGTCTCGATCAGGTAACTCATCTATCGTAAATATTACGAATATCCAGTCGCGGGAGATGTAGTCTGCAAAGATCTCTACAGCATTCAGACTATCCCGTGCAGATGAAGTGTCGGTCGTATCGGTTATTGGAAAGCCATTGTCGCGGAGCCAGGTGAATAGTTCTGCCGGGTCCTGGGCGGAAAGCGTAGTCGTTTTCAGGATTCCTACCGTATCTTCCTCTATTATTTCTATATGTTCGTAATCGTTGTAACCGAGTCCTCCCCTGTCTGCAGGACCCATGCAGCCGAAGCCGTAGCCGTAGTCGGGATTGGTCATATCCATAATTTCTTCGAACAGGGAGATGGTATCTTCGGTAATCTCGGGTGTTGAAGGCAGGGGAACTATCCACCCGAACTCGGTGGGTTCACCTTCAACCCGTATAAGCAGATGAAGGTTTTCCGTGCTTCCATCGTGTTCAATTACGGCATATTGATAGGGTTCGTAGATACTCACACCGGGTGGAGGGAATACTCCCCCGTCGGCAAATGCTGCGACTGCTGTCATGACAGCGGCTAATATCGCAATACTTTTTTTCATTACCTCTCCTTTGATTCTATTAATTCAGCATACTCCGGACTTGATGGACTGTCAAGTCCGTCCGAATGATTCACAACATCTGTGAACACACGGTATCCTGTTTTACGCAACATCGAATATACAGTTAGACAACCGGGAACAGTATATGGTTTAATTTTCTTACCCCGCCATCGGTCGGTTTACTGCGAATCAGGGTCTATATAAGAAAGATTGAATGCTTGACAAATACCGGTGTTTTAGGTAGACTTCGGACTTAAGACTAAGGAGGAACTACATGGCTCTTTTTGATGACGTAAAGAACATAATAGTAGAGCAGCTCCACGTACCGCCTGAAAAGGTGAACAAAGAAGCAAAATTCATCGACGATCTCGGTGCCGATTCCCTGGATACGGTCGAACTAATCATGGCTTTCGAGGAAAAGTTTTCCATCGAGATCCCTGATGAAGATGCCCAGAAGCTCGAGACGGTGGGCAAAGCTTTGGATTATTTGGAGTCCAAACTAGGTAACAAATAATCGCCTCTACAGGCGTGGAAATATAGAATGGATCGCCGAGTAGCGGTTACAGGTATAGGGCTTCTTACGGCCCTGGGAAAGAATGCAGAAACGAGCTGGCAAAACATACTTGCCGGAAAGAACGGCATTCGAAGGATAAATGCGTTTGATCCCTCCGATCTTCCGGTACAGATTGCAGGCGAAGTTCCAGATTTCGATCCAGCGGAGCGGATCGATTTCAAGAAGGCAAAGCGCATGGATCGTTTCTGCCAGTTCGCGGTATGGACCGCGCATGAAGCGGTTTCCGATTCAGGCTTCGATTTCACATCCGAGAATCCGGAACGCAGCGGCGTGTTGGTTGGCGTCGGTATCGGCGGAATTAAGATATGGGAAAAGGAACTCGAGAAGTTTCTGACCCTTGGCCCCAAGCGTGTATCACCGATGCTAATCCCGATGATGATACCGGATATGGCGTCAGGTTTTATATCGATAGAGTACGGTATATGCGGTCCTAACTTCTGCACGGTTTCAGCCTGCGCTTCGGGTGCTCATGCCATTGGAACATCGTTTGGTTTAATCAAGCAGGGAAAAGCCGACATAATGATAACGGGTGGCACTGAGGCCGCAACTACTCCTTGCAGCGTGGCAGCTTTTGCCAACATGAGGGCTATCTCAAGGCGCAACGACGATCCCGAACACGCTTCGAGGCCTTTTGATGCCGACAGAGACGGCTTCGTAATGGCTGAAGGTTCGGGGATAATAGTCCTCGAGGAGCTTGAACATGCACGCAAGCGCGGAGCAAATATATATGCAGAACTCGTAGGCTACGGATTATCAGGTGACGCCTTTCATATGACAGCCCCTGATCCCCAGGGCAGGGGACCCCAGCTTGCGATGAGGATGGCGCTCGAGGAAGCGGGCCTTAATGCCGAAGATGTCGACTATGTTAACGCCCACGGTACATCCACCGAACTCAACGATCCCATGGAGACTATGGCAATCCATAAGGTCTTCGGGCAGCACGCCGAGGAACTCTGGATCTCTTCGACCAAATCCATGATAGGCCATCTATTGGGCGGAGCCGGCGGGGCTGAAGCCGTCGTCAGCGTACTCTCCATCCGGGACGGCAAGGTTCACCCCACCCGTAATCTTTCAAAGCCCGGGGAAGGATGCGACCTGGATTACGTTCCGGGGCAGGCTCGCCAAAAGGATATAAACGTCGTTATTTCCAACTCGTTCGGTTTCGGCGGCCACAACGTTACCCTTGCTTTCAAGCGCTTTGAAGGGTAGTTCACAGCAGATAATATGGAGTTCATCGTATGTATCAAGCAGGTTCCTGATACTACCGAAGTACGGGTGGATCCTGAAACGAATACCCTTATCCGTGAAGGTGTGCCTGCGATGGTGAATCCCTTCGACCTTTACGCGGTCGAGGAGGCTTTGCAGTTCAAGGAGAAGGCTGGCGGAGAAGTAATTGCTATATCTATGGGTCCGCCTCAGGCAGAGCAAGCCCTCAGGGAGGTTATCTCTATGGGGGTAGATAGGGCAATCCTCGTGTCAGACGCCAAGTTTGCAGGTGCGGATACGTGGGCTACAGCGCTGACCCTTTCGGCAGCCATCCGCAAGATAGGCGATTACGACGTAATCCTGACGGGTAAGCAGGCGGCTGACGGCGACACGGCCCAGGTCGGTCCGGGTATCGCCGAGTTCCTGGACATTCCGCAGGCGACCTTTATACGCAAGGTTGACGAACTCGATCCCGAAGCCCGGGTACTCAGGCTGCAGTCCATGTGGGAGGAAGGCTCGGAGCGCCTCGAGGTTCCGCTTCCCTGCTTGATGACGACGGTCAAGGAACTCAACGAACCCAGGCTTCCCAGCCTGAGGGGAAAGATGGCCGCGAAGAAGGCCGAGATTGAGGTATGGACCTTCGACGATCTGGATGTGGAAGCCTCCGACGTGGGCCTGGCAGGTTCACCGACCCAGGTCGTAAAGGTGTTCCCTCCGCCTCCGCGTTCCGAAGGTGAACTCTTTTCAGACGTCGAACCTGATGAGGCTGCTAAGATAATCGCAGAAAGGCTCGCAAAGAAGGGTCTTTTCTGATGGCCTTGAGGATTGACCGCGATGCGTGTACACTCTGCGGGGAGTGCATACCCGTATGTCCTTTCGGTTCTTTGGAGATAAGGGAAGACAAACTCGTAGTACTCGAAACCTGTACACTCTGCGGAGCATGCGTACCGGTATGTCCTGAAAACGCGCTGGAGGTAGAGGAGGTAGAGCGAGACGTCGCCTGCAATCCGGATGAGTGGCGGGGGATATGGGTGTTTGCCGAACAGAGGGGGGGTGAGATTCAGTCAAGCTCGGCTGAACTCCTGGGTGCGGCACGCAGGCTTGCGGAAAAGCTCGACGTCCCGGTAACTGCGTTACTCCCGGGTGCAGATGTCAAGAACGCCTCCTCACTGCTGAGTGCAGGTGCAGATGAGGTCCTTTTCATCAAGAACGATGAACTCGCCCACTTCGGCGTGGAACCGTACTCAAAGGTTATATCAGATTTAATAGAGGAACGGAAGCCCGAGATAGTCCTGGGAGCGGCAACATTTATCGGACGTTCCCTGCTTTCCAGGATTGCGGTCAAGGTTCATGCAGGTCTAACGGCGGACTGTACCGGCTTGGATATAGATACCGAAAAACGGCTTCTTCTCCAAACGCGTCCGGCTTTCGGCGGAAACATCATGGCAACCATCATCTGTCCTGAGCACCGTCCGCAGATGGCTACGGTCAGACCCAAGGTGATGAAACCCCTTGAAGAATCCTACGACTCATCAGGAAAGGTGACCGAGCTTTCCGCAGACTCGCTTTCGAATCGGGTCAAGTTCCTCGAGTTCGTTGCAGACGATACCTCACAGATAAACATATCCGAGGCGGACATTATCGTTACAGGGGGCAGGGGTCTTGGAGACCCGAAGAACTTCTCCTTGATTGAAGAACTTGCAGACCTTCTAGGCGGGGCTGTCGGTGCGTCTCGCTCTGCAGTCGATGCGGGCTGGATTAACTACTCACACCAGGTGGGACAGACCGGAAGGACCGTATCACCCAAGATATACGTCGCCCTCGGTGTTTCAGGGGCAATCCAGCATCTTGTAGGCATGCAGTCTTCCGACTATATCATTGCGGTTAACAAGGACCCGAACGCGCCGATATTCAAGGTTGCGGACGTGGGCATCGTAGGCGACCTCTTCGAGGTCGTTCCGAAGCTTATAGTCGAGATCAAGAAACTCAAGGGCGGCTGATTAAAATCAACCCCACAATCCAGGGCAGAAATCTTGACTGAAGATAACAGCGAAAAGATTCTCGTAGGCGTCGTGGGTCGTCTTGGTGCAGGTAAATCCGCGTTTTCCAAGATGCTGGCATTACACGGGGCAAGCCTGCTCGAGGCGGACAAGATTGCCTGGAAGCTTTACGATATCCCCGCGGTAAAGAAGGACATCAGAGCGGCTTTTTCGGGCAAGGTGTTTGACATCCACGGCAAGGTCGACCGCAAGAAACTCGGGGAGATTGTATTTGCCGATCCGGATGCCTTGAAACGGTTGAATGCTATCGTACATCCCCCCTTGATCGGTGAACTGGAATACCAGATTTCGCGAACCTCTAAGGAGGTGGTTGTAATAGATGCCGCGCTGCTTCTGGACTGGCCGCTTGCCGAATCCTGCGATCTTCTCATTGCGGTAGCTGCAGACGAAGATACCTCTATTCAGAGATTAGAGGAGAAGAAGGTCAGGCCCAGGCGTTCAAGAGCGATCCTTGCCAGTCAGAGAGATGAAGCTGAGTTCCGCAAGCTCTGTCACGTAATTGTTGAGAACGACGGGAGTCTGGAGGATTTGAGGGTTGCCGCGGAGGGGGTCTGGAAGAAGTACGTCGAACCCATGATCTCGAGGCACTAAAGACTGCAGGGCTTCAGATTATTCCCTGAAAGTCTGTAAACCTTTTCTGCATGCTGCGCAATGAAACTTCGGTCGTGACTTATGAAGAGCACGCCGCCGGGAAACGAGTTCAAAAGATTATCCAGAACAATCAGGGATTCGATATCGAGATGGTTCGTCGGTTCGTCCAGGAACAGAAAATCGACCTTGTCGATTATCGCCGATACGATAGCCGCGCGCATCAGCTCGCCGCGGCTCAGGGTCGATACCGGTCTGAGTACCTGTTCGGCGCTAAGCTTCGCAGCGCCAAGAAACTGTCTTACCCTTGATGTGTCTAATCCTTCACGTGTAAGGTTATCCAAGAGGATGTCGCGGCGGAAGAACTTCTCGATTTCCTGGGGCAAATACAGGTATTTGACGTATTTACTTAAATGAATAATCCCTTTATCGGGTTCTATCTCTGTAAGCAGACACCGCATTATCGTAGTCTTGCCCGAACCGTTCGGTCCAATCAATGCTATCCTGTCCCTGGTCGTAACGCTCAAGCTCACGTTTTCTATCACAGGTTTCTCATATCCTTTTGATAATCCCTGTGCTTTGACAATTAACCGTTTGCTTACCTCGTAGGTGTCGAACGAGAGATTCAGCCGTTTCTCGATGAAGGGTTTCGTATTTTCGAGTTCGGTAACGGACCTTTCGCGGCGGGTTTCCGCGGCCTTGCTTCGTTTCGCCATCCTTGCAGCACGCGAGGCAAGATACGCACCATCGTAAAGTTTACGCTGCTTGCGGGCGCTGCGCTCCTTGCGTCCTGCCCATACAGCCCTTGCCGCTACCTCGGCTTCCAGTTTTTTTATCTTACGCTCGATATCGGCGGCCTTTTTTTTGCCTGCATCGAGTTCCAGCTCGAGATGTGAAAGCATCTGTGAGATGCCGCCGTTTACGGTTACTCCCTTCTCTCTTTGAAGATACAGTGTGCGGTCGGCAATCCTGTCGGTAAATATCCTGTCGTGGCTGACGATCAGAAAACATCTACCCTTTTTCTTCTGTGAAATTATCATCTTCTCGGCAAACACCCTCATCGAGATATCCAGATGATTCATTGGCTCGTCAAGAAGCATTAGATTTGCGTTTCCGGCAAGGAGCCTTACGAAAGCGAGTATCTTTTTTTCCCCTTCGGAGAATGTTACAAGCCCTCTATCGAGATCGCCTTCACTGAAACCGAAACCGGCTGCTATCCTTACCAACTCCGATTGCAGCTCGTATCCGCCTCCGTCAGCAAACGCGGTTACCGCATCGGCATAGGCGGATGATTCGGGAGCGGCAGTCTTCATCTCGTTGTATACCTTATAGATCACAGGAAATCCTTTCAGCAGGAATTGGATTGCAGATCCCTCGGCCTTGGGGGTTTCCTGTTCGAGAAGGATGTAACTTACTGACTTGTCGAGGTCGATAGATCCGTCTGAATACTCAATCTCGCCTGCAATGCACTTAAGAAGAGTGGATTTCCCTGAACCGTTCGGGCCGGTTACAATGAGGACCTCGCCATGATTGAGATCAAGGGATATGCCCTCGAGCACTTCTGCTGAACCGAAGCTTACGGATAAATTCCTTACGTGTAACATACCTTAATCTTTTTTAGATGTTATTTAATCAGTCGAGGATGATCATGACGCCCGTCTCACTTATCTGAGTACTCTATCCTCGGGAAGAGTGCTTCACCCTTTTCGACCTTAATGCCGTCCGGTAACTGTCCCCACTTGATAAGATCTGCAAAAACCTCACCTTTTTTTATTTCTATCCCGAGTTTTGCACGAATCTCTTTAGATGTTTCAGGCATGAAGGGCGTGAGGAAGACCGAAAGGATACGAATCGATTCGAGCAGTGCATAGAG
>WJJO01000413.1 GCA_014729665.1 Caldifarciminota bacterium | reverse complement strand
AGACCACGAGGCCGAGATCAGAAAGGTCGAGGCCAAGATAGCTGACAAGCTGGCTGAGATCCGCAGGCAGGAAAAAGAGCTGACCAAGCGAGAAAAGAAACGCAAGCCAAAATCCTAAGGAGGATGCAGTGTCTAAAACAAGACCGATTATCAAACGAACAAAGCCCGACGACAGATTCCTGAAGGGGCTTCTCTCAGGATTCTATCCGGGCGGCTGAATCAAGGGACTGCCTGAGGTATCCGATGATTGATGCAAAGACCATCAAGCGTCTGTTCGCCGACGGCCTGCTTACAGCAGAAGAGATGGAAAAACTTCTGCATCTGCTCAGAGGGGAACCTTCCCCTCTTGCGGAGCCTTCTCATGCCTGATTTTGCTCAATCCAACCTCTCCTTCAGGATGATGGCCGCATTCATCGGGATGCGCAACCGGCTCAATCCACCGCGCGATATGCTCGAGACCGAGGCTGAACTTAAGCCCGGTTCACGGGTTCTCGACTTCGGGTGCGGCCCTGGCGGTCATTCGATTGCCGCGGCCAGGATAGTCGGTCCCCGGGGCCGGGTCTTTGCGCTGGACATTCATCCCCTGGCGCTCGAGATGGTCGAGCGTACCGCAGAGAAGAACAATCTTACTAATATAGAAACCATCCACTCCGACTGCGAGACGGAACTCGATACCGAATCCATAGATACCGTACTCCTTTACGATATATACCACATCCTTTCGGAACCGGAGACCGTGCTTGAAGAACTCAACCGTGTGCTGAAACCGGAAGGAAGATTGTCATTCAGCGACCATCACATGAGAGATGAGGATATCCTGAGAAGCATCGGGAATGGAACGGGCTTCAGGCTGCAGAGCAAAGGTGGTAAGACCCTTACCTTTCTCAAAGGAGGAAACGGTGAGCAGCGAAACACTTGATCTGAATCAGATAGCACTCGAGGCGTTTGTCCGGCTAGAAGAGGCCCGCAACTCGGTCGGCGAGTCGATTCGTCTCCAGCACGCGGAAGATAATCCGTACCGAATCAAGAAGTTAATAACCAGCGGTAAACTTGCCATGGCGCAGGCCTGGCGCCTTATAAAGGCGCTGGATGAGTCCTATGCCGGTTGAAGGAATAGGATCGAGATGAGCCGAAAGCAAGCTGCTTTACTGGAGAGGGTATCTGAAGAACTGGCAACCGAGACCGGTGAACTTGATAGTATAAAAGAAAGGCTGACCGAAGAAGTTCTCAACTTTGAAACCTCCTACTTTCTGAGAGGGGAAAATGGGGGGTACCGTGCTCTGGTAAAGCAGTACCGGAAAAACAAGGAGCGTATCCGTCTGCTCCTTCGCGAAAAGCTGATTACACCGGACGAAGCTGCACGGCTTCTTTCAGCGTTGAACCTTGTAAAGAACCGGTGCTGTTGATGTGGAGGGTCGAATGAAAGAACGAATGAAGGTGCTTGAAGGTGCTTGCAGTGCTCGAGCAGGGAAGACTGGATCCGGACCGAGCGGCAGGACTAATAAAGACCCTCGGGGATTCGTACGGGGGCAGGTATGAAGGTATGGGAGAAGAAAAGATTGAAAACAAAAAAAACAATGGAGAATGAGATGGATGAGAGAAAAAAGATACTAGAACTCCTCGAGGAGGGAAAGATAAATCCCGAAGAGGCGACGAAGCTTCTTGAGGCCTTGAAGAGGAGTTACTCGCAGGGTCCTTGTATCGAGGTAGATTGTCACCGGGTTCCACCCGGATTCGCGAAAATAAGAAATCACCGGCGCACTCACTATCACAGACCTTACAAGAAGGTCGTGGTCAGGCTTGCCGGTGAGGAAGACTTCTGTCTTTAACGGAGGTTGTAATGCAAGAACGTGAAAGAATACTCAAGATGCTCGAGGAAGGCACCATCACGGCTGACGAGGCCGCGCGTCTTCTGGAAGCCCTGGGCGAGGGCGGTCCGCGCTTCGGTCCTCACTTCGGAAAGGACTTCGGTGAACGCATCGCTCGAAAGGTCGAGTTGAGCCTGAAGGACGTACCCCATATGGTAGAGACGGCGGTTTCGGGATGCACCGGATTCTTCGGCACCGGCGAGACAAAGGAACTCGTTTTCAAGCCGAAGAAGAACCTGGTTGTCAAAACCGTATCCGGCGACATAAAGCTTGCGGGTGATGATGATGCCGACATCCGCATAAAACTCAAGAACGGACATAAGATTCGTGAAGCCGATGATGAACTGATCTTCAAGACTATGACCGGCGACCTTGATATGAAGGTCAATCGCAAGCAGAAGGTCGTTCTCAAGGCGGCTTCAGGTGATATACATATCAGAAACCTTTATGCTGATTTAACCTCACGGTGCGGTTCGGGTGACGTCGACGCTAAAGACATCAGAGGTCTAATCGCGGTAGCTACCGGTTCTGGAGACCTCCGGATGAAAGACGTCTCTGGAACCGTAGCCGTATCTTTGGGCTCTGGAGACGCCGAGGTTTCTGAGCTTTCAGGTGAGTTGACCCTCTCCATCGGTTCAGGTGATGCAGATCTGGACTTTGCAGACTGCAAGGGAGGCGAGATAAAGGTCGGTTCAGGTGATATATCCATAGCGCTTCTTGATAAGTCTGATGTTGAACTTACCGTTCACATACCCAGGGACTGCAACTTATCGTCTGACTTCGAGATGAAGAAGTCGAAAACCTCACCTTCCGAGCGGATGGACGAGTACAAGGCCGAGATAGGAAAACCAAAGGTCAAGCTCTTCGTAAGAACGAGGTCCGGTGACGTCTCGATTCGCAAGAGGGGGAAGAAGTGAACGCAGGAATACTGGCTGTCGGTACGTGGATAGCAGCACTCATCGTAGCCGGTGTCGCAGCTAATATCGGGTTCGCCTTAAGGCACAGGCAAAAGGATGGACTGGCTGCGGTTGAGCAAGGATTAGTAGATAAAAATAAACTCGAAGGATCATTAAACCAAAGGAGGATTAGATGATCAGGGGAATATTCTGGGGTCTGGCGGTCGCATGGATAGGCATATGGATATGGCTCGGCATAGGCGATGTCGTCGTAGTTAACGGGATAGACATATTCAACTTCAACGTAGCCTGGCCTATCATATTCATTATGCTCGGATTCATGGGACTTGT
>WJJO01000412.1 GCA_014729665.1 Caldifarciminota bacterium | reverse complement strand
TTCCAGAATCATTACAGCCTTCCTCTGCGCAACCTCACTCTTGTCGTATACGCCGGTTATCCTGCCTACGGTTTTATCAAGGCAGCTGGCGACACTAAGGCCGAGGTTACCGGCTCCAATCAACCCGAATCCTATCTTCATACATATTTAATCTAATCCCCAAGTCCCGGTTGTCAAGCTTACGCATCCGGGGATTCATTGACACTGGTTGACATGCTGCGTCTTATTACTTAGTGTTGTGTAATAATTTAACACAGCTTAGCTAGCACAGAACAAGGAGGTTTAATGTTCGATATCAGAGAGTACTACTCGGAAGCTAATGACAAGATAAGGGAAAGCTATGAGAAAACCCTATCTGCTGTCAGGGGTATTAGTGGAAAGGCAGGAGAGTATGAAAAAGGTACAGGGAAAAAGGAGTTAGACAGGTTTCTGGCAACCGTTGGGAAGATGATCCTGAAATATGCGGGTATTGAGAATGAACTGAAACCGGATTTCTTTACCGATAAAGATATGAGGGAGTTAAAAACCCAGAACCTGGATTTCTACTCCGATATCCTTCCGGAGAACTATCCGGAAAGTTATGCAAACCCCACATACGCCGTGAGGATTTTCGGTGAACGGCTGGGGCGGCTTTTTTCCTTCTTGTACTGGGAGTTCAGGCGGTATTTAACCTATGCCTTCTCACACAAGGTTTTCAAGATGGAGCGTTACAACCGGCTGTTTATTGAACTCTGGGAATACCTCGCGAATAACGAGGCGGATTACGATTATTTAAAGGGTATGATTACCGGTCCCAGACGGGAACAGTCGGCTGAGGATTACGTAAGGGCGATCAAGGAGCAGTTCGATCCCGGATTTCGCTATTTGCGCGAAGTCATAGAGGAAGCGGACCTTTCAGATCCCCGATATCTTTTTGCATCAGGCGGTTACATAACCGAAAACGAGATAGGGACCTCCCGTTTCCTGGCAACCTATTCTCGTGATAAGATAGAAAAGCTTGCCCGGCAGATAGTCAAGGGTTATATAGAGGGATTCGAGAGGGACGGTAAAGATATATCGAATAAATCGTCTGTTCGAGTAGTCTACGGCGCAGGCCAGGAACGCATAATCAAGGAGGTTGCAAGATTGCTTTCAGAGCGGGGTCTGGAACCATCAGGTTTCAATGCAGCCTATACACGACCCAACAAGCAGTACGACTTCGACTTCAAATTTTCCCCTGCTCTTTACCTGGATGAGGCCCATGTCGAAAGGGTGGGTGAGAATCTCAAACAGGCATGTGAATCATGCCGGGAAGTCCTGGAGTCGTTTTCCGGAATCGTCGCTTTAGATAAATTCGGCGAGGAACCGTTCAAGCCGGAAAATAAAAAAGAGATGCTTCGTTTCTCACCTGAACAGCAAGAGCTCTTCATGAGCCTGCAGGCGACCCAGGCCCGGGTATTCGATTCCTATGCACCGAGGACTAAAACCAGTTTTACGGTTATCGCTTTTCCGTCACCGGAGATTGGAGATAACTTTAATGAGATATTCGAGGATGTTTTAGAAATCAACATGCTGGATACCGAAAAGTACGAGGTCATTCAGCAGCGGATAATAGACGCTCTTGACAAGGCGGATTTCGTCCATGTAAAGGGTAAGGGCTCCAATAAGACCGACATCAAGGTTAAGTTGCACGAGTTGACCGATCCTGCAAGGCAGAGTAACTTCCTCAACTGCGGAGCAAATATAAACATTCCCCTGGGGGAGGTATACACCTCTCCGGTGCTAAAGGGAACCACCGGTGTTCTGCATGTCAAGGAAACCTTCCTGAATCGGCTGAAATTCGTCGATCTGGAACTTCACTTCAAGGACGGCTACGTGGTCGATTACAACTGCGGGAATTTCGAGAAGGAAGAGGATAATAAGCGATACATCGAGGAGAATTTGCTTTTCCCCCACAAGACCCTTCCTGTTGGAGAGTTCGCAATCGGCACCAATACACTTGCATACGTGATGGCTCAGAAACATCGCATACTCGACGTGCTGCCGGTTTTGAT
>WJJO01000411.1 GCA_014729665.1 Caldifarciminota bacterium | reverse complement strand
GCGTCATAGGGATATTCGTCCGCAGACCCGGACCAAGGTTCCTGACCTTCACCCTCGGATTCTCCGCAGGCGTAATGATTCTGGTTTCGTTCGTGGAGCTACTTGCTACAGGTATCGAAGAGATTGGTTTTTTCTGGGGTTTGGTTGCTTTCTTCGGCGGGATGGGACTCATGTTTTTAATAGACGTCTTGATACCGCATTCCTACAAGGCCGAAGAACATCACCCGGGCGGCAAGCCCAACAAGAGCAACCTTCACAGAACCGGGATGCTGGTTGCCCTTGGTATTGGAATACACAACCTGCCCGAAGGACTGGCCGCATTTGCCGGAGCATTGGAGAACGTCAATCTTGGTATAGCCATCGCGGTTGCTATAGCCATACACAACATCCCCGAAGGCCTTGCTGTATCCGCACCCATCTATGCAGCCACGGGTTCGCGTAAGAAGGCTTTCTGGTTTTCGTTCCTGTCAGGGGTTGCAGAACCTGTGGGTGCAGGTATCGCGGCAATATTCCTGATGCCGTTCCTTTCTCCTGCGCTAATAGGAACGGTTCTGGCGGCTGTCGGCGGGATAATGTTTTTTATCTCGATAGACGAACTGGTACCGGCATCGAAGGAGTACGGTTTCGACCACCTGGCTATAATAGGAATAATAATCGGGATGGTTGTTATGGCCGCGTCTCTATGGATACTCAAAGTAGTATAAGTATCTCTGATCTTTCGACTTTAGTTAGGTGAAAAGGAGTATAAATCCGGGTCCCCGAGAAACCGCGAAGCGATTTCTTGGAGTGTTTTCAGGGTGGGTGAGGGGACTTGAACCCCCAACATCTTGAGCCACAGTCAAGTGCTCTGCCAATTGAGCTACACCCACCATGGATAACTGGTATTCTAATCCTATGAAGGTAAGTGTCAAGCCCGGGATTGACTTTTTTTGTTTTCCGGCTATTCTACTGCATTAACAGATTGCAAAAACCAAATTCAATTTGGAGGTTCTCTTTGAAAAGGGAAATAATCGTTTGTTTAACACTCGTCGCCCTGCTGTTTGCGGGCTGCGGAACCGTAGGGTTTGATGAACAAGGTATAGAAAAAGCGATTGAAAAACAAGGTCCGTTCGATGTTTTAGTTGACATGGATTCGGAAAATAATGTGAAAGTCACACTAAAGGAGTATACTGAAGATACAGGGGAGTGGTCTTCTGAGGAAGAAAGAGACATGTACTTCTTTGGCGTATGTATAGGTGCCGTCGGTGCATTAGCCATGCAAACCGAAAAAGACCTGGGTATCCTGGATGTTGAAATAGACAGGGAAGTAATAAGCCTTTCCTTGGATTTCGTTTCAGCAATTGCTCAAGCCGTAGGTTCAGGTGATCTTACGGATGAAGAGATGGGCGAACTCGTGTTCGAGGTATACGGTTTTCAATTAATGCTCGAGGAATCTGTTGAAGATGAAACGCCATTCGACGTTTCTGTTATACTAACTTGGGATGATCCTGCGTTTAACATTAAAGTCAATCTGGAAAAAATCCTATCCGACAGGCATGAATGGAGTAACTATGGGCATGACGAACGTGTAGGGTATTTCACAGGCGTTTGTGCGGGCGCTACCGGTGTACTGGCAACCCTTACAAATCTTGAGTTTAACAACATAATCATGACGTTTAATAATGAGACCTGGTTACTCCCGGTCGATTTCTGTATCGATATCGTAGAGGTTTCATCTACCGGAGAATTAACCGAAGAACAGATTGGCGAGGCCTTGTTTGCGAACTTGGAACAGATAAAATAACCGGTATTCTTTTAAGAAATTGAGGTCAACTTTATCGAAGGTTGACCTCTTTTTTACTTGACAAAACCCCTGGTGATTTTATCCTTACAGTATGAAAAAAACGGACGTTCGTAAAAGGATTCAGAAATTGCGAGAAGAGATAAATTATCACAATCATCGATATTATGTTCTTGACGATCCCGTAATTTCCGATTCCGAATACGATACCCTTCTGAAAGAGCTCGAAAAGCTGGAGGTCGAATATCCGGATCTTGTTACCCCGGATTCACCCACACAGCGTGTCGGGGGTAAGCCCCTGGATAGCTTCAGCCAGGTTAGGCACAAGTTTCCGATGATGAGTCTTGATAACACATACTCAAAAGAGGATTTAGCTGAATTTGACCGCAGGATTAAAGAAGCTGTGGGACCTCAGGCTTACGTTATTCAGCAAAAGATAGATGGTGTTGCAGTAAGCTTAAGGTATGAGGATGGGGTATTTATACAAGGTGCAACCAGGGGTGACGGCACTACAGGAGACGACATAACCCAGAACCTGCGTACGATTCAGCAAATTCCCTTAAGGTTGATGGACGGGATTTTATCTCGTGGAACCCTTATTATTCGAGGTGAGGCGTTTTTACTCAAAAAGGAATTCGAACGCCTGAACAGGGAGCGAAAAGATCAAGGTCTGGAACCCTTTGCCAATCCCCGTAATTCAACCGCGGGAAGCCTTAAGCTTTTAGATCCGGCTGAGGTTGCCAGGCGCAATCTTTCATTTCTAGCCCATACCCCTGTTAGGCCTGAGGCCTGGTCAGGCGATTCTTTATTTTTTCTCATGGAAGCCATCAAGGCCTCGGGGCTGCCGCCCATACCTGGGATGTGCAGGTGTGAAGACCTTGAAAGCGTAATCCGATATATAGAGGACTGGGAAGATAAACGTCATGAGGTTGATTATGCGGTTGACGGTGTTGTGGTGAAGGTAGATGCCTTCTCAGTCCAGGCCGAACTGGGAAGTACTGCAAAAGCGCCTCGCTGGGCCGTTGCATACAAGTATCCTGCAGAGCAGGTAACCACCAGGCTTCTGGACATAAAACTCAACGTAAGCCGGACCGGTGCGGTTAATCCCATGGCAGTACTAGAACCGGTACGTATCTCAGGCACAACGGTTTCCAGGGCGGGATTGTTTAACGAAGATGAAATCCGGCGCAAGGATTTAATGATAGGAGACTGGGTTTTGGTTGAAAAGGGGGGTGAGATAATACCTCAGGTAATCAAATCTATCCCGGAAAGAAGGGACGGTTCACAGCTTCCGTTTAAGATGCCTGAACGATGCCCGGTATGCGGTTCCAAGCTGGTAAAGTACGAAGATGACGTTGCCTACAGATGCATCAATACCGACTGCCCCGCCATCCTGAAATCATCACTGGCGCACTTTGCAGGAAGGGGTGCGGCGGATATTGACGGGATGGGTCAGATGCTAATAGGCCAACTGGTCGGTGAAGGATTGGTCAAAAGCATAGCCGATATCTACGATTTGACTGTTGAAAACCTTACTTCACTCGAACGGATGGGGGAGAAGTCGGCTGAAAACATCCTGGCCGGTATCGAAAAAAGCAAGGAACGTTCATTTATGCGCATACTCTACGGGCTAGGAATTCGATTCGTGGGAATGACGGCTGCACGAGCATTAACAAACCGGTTTTCATCTATCGAAGCGTTATCTAAGGCTTCAGTCGATGAGATTAGCGAACTCGAAGGTATCGGTCCGGTTACGGCTCAGAGTGTACGTGATTTCTTTGACAACCTACAGAATATAGAGTTAATAGAGAGATTGAAGAGCGCAGGTGTAAATCTGTCAAAGAAAAAAACTACAGCTGAAAGTAGAAGTCAGGTATTATCGAACCTTACATTTGTATTTACAGGAACTTTGGGTGTAATGACAAGGTCGCAGGCTGCAGAAGAGGTAATCAATCGCGGCGGCAAGGTTACCTCGTCGGTGTCTGCCAAAACAGACTACGTTGTTTCGGGTTCTGATCCGGGTTCCAAGTACGATAAGGCTAAGGACTTAGGCGTTAAAATAATCTCCGAACAGGATTTCTACAAGCTACTTGAAAGTGTAAATGGTGAATGAGTTAAAAACAATGAGGATGAGATGTATAAGAAATACGTCGTTACATTGTGTGGATGTGTTTTCCTGTGTGCTACAGGAACATGTGGAGGACGAATGAAAGAAAAAGAAAAGAATAATGTCTATAAGGCTGCCCGTGAAAGTATGGTTGCTAGGCAACTTGCTTATCGTGATATCACCGATGAACGAGTACTCGATGCATTCCGTAAGGTTCCCAGGCATCTGTTTGTCCCTGATTCATCGAAGTCGAGTGCTTATGGTGATTTCCCTTTACCCATAGGTGAAGGTCAAACCATATCCCAGCCCTATATAGTCGCTTTAATGACACAGCTTCTTAACGTTTCTGATACCTCAAAGGTTTTGGAGATAGGTACGGGTTCGGGTTACCAGGCCGCAATCCTGGCTGAACTGGCTAAAGAGGTTTACACCATTGAATACTTACCCAGCCTTGCTAAGGGTGCGGAAAGGATACTGGATTCGCTCGGTTATGATAATGTGCATGTAAGGGCGGGGGACGGGTTCCTCGGCTGGCCTGAAAACGCACCTTTTGACGGTATCATTATCACCTGTGCACCTGAGAAGCTGCCTGAACCGCTTACCGAGCAGTTAGCTATAGGCGGAAGGATTGTGGTTCCCGTGGGATCACAGTATCAAGCTCAAACCCTTAGTGTATATACGAAAACCGATACCGGGCTTGTTGCAAACTACGAGGGCGGATGCTTCTTCGTTCCCATGCGGGGGATGATTGAGGCCGAGTAGATTACTGTTGATAACAGAAGGGTAGTACCCGACCCGGTTTTATCCTGGGTAGTGTTTGGGTATCATCCTTGAATATGGTGGTATCCCACCTGAAATACAGGGGATTGTGTAAGGTATCGTATCCCGGGTGTTTTATCTCTTTAAGTTTCCTTATCGCTTTTTCCATACGCTCCCTTGCGGTAAGATTAGCGTCTTTATTGATACGGATAACGTCTCCGGTAGACCCGGATGATTGCGAAAGATCGAATTCATCGTCGGAACGTATTTCAGCTTGTAAAGGTGGCCGTCGGATTTCAAGGGATCGGCATATTACCTTATGGATTTTTTCAGAAGTCTTCGCTGTATCCACGGCTATCGAAGATAAATAACTAGCCGTACGGATTACCGTACCACAGGCATCAAGTTCGAAAGGTTCATTAACGCACCCTCCCAGAACAAAACCTAAAAAGATAACGATTAAAAGGCATTTCATGATAACCTCCTTTGGGTGTTCTGGATATTTAAGCCTATATTAGTATAGGATTGTAAACAGACGTGTCAAGGGGTGTGATTATACAATTGACGGCCTTGACTTGATACATCAGTTGTTTAATATCCTTGGATGCGTGTAGAAGAGTTTCGATATGACTTGCCCGAGGATAGGATAGCTTTATATCCTGCCCAGCCGCGTGATGCATGCCTTTTGATAGTTGTGCACCGTGATTCGGGCCGGATAGAACATAGCAGGTTTCGTGATATTATAGATTATCTTAAACCCGGTGACTGCATTGTGTTAAATGAAAGTAAGGTTCAGCCTGTAAGGTTTCGTTTAAGAAGGATTTCAGGCGGATTGATTGAACTGCTTTTTACGGGCAAGGATGATGGTCAGTGGATAGCCCTGGTCAGACCGGCTAAGCGTATTAAAACTAAAGAAAAACTCATAGACGAGAGGGGAGAGGAGGTTGTTGAAATACTTGAAATAGATAAAGGAAAGGTCAGACTCAAATTATTGATCGAGGAGGAAAGTCTATTTGAAAGCCTTGGGTTAGCCCCATTACCGGCATACATAAAACGAGTTCCGGAGGAAATCGATCTGAAAACCTATCAGGCCGTTTTCGCCCGTAAGGGGTTTTCTATTGCCGCACCTACAGCCGGGCTTCATTTCACGAAAAAATTGCTGGAAACAATTCGAACAAAAGGTGTACAAGTTGTTTATATACGGTTAGATGTAGGTGAAGGTACCTTCCGACCAATAAAAACGGATAAGGTGGAAGACCATAGTATGCTTCCTGAGAACTTTTTGATTACTGATAAAGCAGCACGGATTATCAACAATGCAAAAAGGATAATTGCGGTAGGCACAACCGTAACGCGTACCCTTGAATCTTTTCCGGAAGAGAATGGAATTATGCCTGGCCGCAGATCTACGGATCTTTTTATCTATCCCGGATATAAGTTTAGATATGTTGATACGTTACTAACCAATTTCCATCAACCTTCTTCAACTCCTTTACTCTTAACGTGCGCATTCGCAGGCAAGGAAATGATATTAGAAGCCTACAGACAGGCTCTTGGAAAAGGGTATCGATTCCTGTCTTACGGTGATGCAATGCTCATTTTATAACTGAAAAAATTACAAGTTACTTTATATAAAGTTATTATCTTCAAATATATGCGATGCTTACATACTTAAAAACAAGTGACAAGCCATTGCTTGACAACGTCAATTTAGTATATAGAATGAAACCTCAATAACCTAGGAGGAAATCAGATGTACTGTAGATATTGTGGAAAGAAACTGCCGGCAAATGCAGCTTACTGCGTAGACTGCGGGGTTCAGGTTCCTAATGGAAACAAATATTGCTATAACTGCGGTGTCCAAACCAAACCCGAACAGGACGTATGTCTCAAATGTGGCGTCAGCCTTACAGGTAAGAGGATTTCAACACCGTATGCTGGCGATAAAGATTGGCTTACGACCCTTTTGCTGGCCATTTTCGTAGGTTCTCTTGGTGTGCATCGTTTCTACGTTGGGAAAATTGGCACCGGAATCGCCATGTTGTTCACATTAGGCGGTTGTGGTATCTGGACCCTTATTGATATTATTATGATCGCAACCGGGGATTTCAAGGATGACATGGGGAGACCGCTCAAGAAGGATTGAGCCCGGTCAAATAATACTTTTAGCTCTCTTAACCCTGGGGTTGATTGCAGCGCCGTTTCTGCCTTTAAGTTTAATGAAAAAGGCGCCTTCGGTATGCGTGTTCTGTGCATTGGGGTTTAAGAAATGCCCGGGATGCGGAATGACCAGGGCGGTTTTAAGCCTTCTGCACGGAGACGCCTTAGGTGCTATTCAATACAACTGGAAGGTTTTGATTGTAGCCCCGATTTTGTGTCTGATGTATTTGGAGTTTGCGCGTAAATGCATTGGGTTAAGGCCGATGCTTCCAGGGCTGTAACTATTTCAAATTTCTGTACTTAAGCGCAAAGATTGAGTAAAATCGCCCTAGAAGCAGCCCTGGCCAACAATCAGTTCTGGTTTTGCCGATAATGTATATTATGTAAAGTAAGATGATGTCGGGATGTGTTGCTCAAGGAATCGTTCTCAGCCTTCCCTCCACTGGGTCTAAGTTATTTCGGTATGTAGCTTAGCGGGGCCGGTGAAGCTCATAGTTGGGCGCTTCCTTGGTTATTCTTATATCGTGTGGATGACTTTCCTTCAGTCCAGCGGAAGATACCTTGACAAACCTGGCCCTTTTTCGAAGTTGGTTTATGTTCTTTGCGCCTACGTAACCTAATCCGGATTTTGTACCGCCGGTAAGTTGATAGATTTGTTCAAATACCTTTCCTCTATAAGGAACGATACCCTCTATCCCCTCAGGAACGAACTTCTTTGCTTCTTCCTGGAAGTATCGATCAGCAGACCCCTGTTTCATTGCATCTATCGAACCCATTGCTCTGTATATCTTAAAACGACGGCCCTCGAGAAGTATTGATTCACCCGGACTTTCTTCTGTGCCGGCCAGTAGATTACCCAGCATAACGGAATCGGCGCCTACCGCAAGGGCTTTTACGATATCACCTGAGTATCTGATGCCTCCGTCAGCAATCAAAGGAACCTTAGCTGCTTTAGCTTCTGTGTTACATTCTATGATTGCAGATACCTGCGGTACACCAATTCCGGCTACTACCCGGGTAGTACAAATGGAGCCGGGACCGATACCAACCTTGATAGCATCCGGTTCAAGCTTCAAGATATCTTTTGCAGCTTCTTTTGAACCTATGTTACCTATCACAAATTGTATATTACTTGTTATTTTACGCAACTTACGTGCCAATTCAACAACGGATTTTGAATGAGCGTGTGCTGTATCAATTACTACTGCATCTACTCCTGCATCGATAAGGGCGGAAACCCTATCTTCTGTATTACGAGAAACACCAACGGCTGCGGCGCAACGGAGTCTCCCCCGTTCGTCAACGGTTGCATCAGGGTGTTCGAGTTTCTTTTGAATATCCTTGGCCGTAACCAATCCGGCAAGGCATCCTTTAACATCAATTATGAGTAACTTTTCAATCTTTTTTTGTTTTAATATCTTACGGGCTTTATTTATACTGGTCCCTTTTGGGGCGGTAATAAGATTGTTCTTTGTCATGACTTCCTTGACCGCAAGATTGTGATTATCCTCGAACATGATATCCCTGGAGGTAATAATCCCTAAAACCTTTCTTTCGGTATCGATTACGGGAAATCCCCCGCAGTGGTAGTGGTCCATCAAAGAGACAACGTCGTGAAGAGGCATTTCAGGTGTAACCGTAAATGGGTCTTCGATCATCCAGCTCTCGGCACGTTTTACGGCTCTTACCTCGAGCGCCTGACGTTCGATTGGCATGTTTTTATGTATTACGCCGATACCGCCCTGTTGTGCAAGCGCTATGGCCATTTCAGATTCTGTAACCGTATCCATAGCAGCACTTAACAGAGGTATCTTTAAGGAGATTTCTTTTGAGAAACTGGTGGAAAGGTCTACATTTCTTGGAAGAACCTCTGAAAAACGCGGCTGAAGAAGTATGTCGTCAAAGGTCAGTCCATCCTTAATAGAAGGCTCAAAGGCGGATTTAGGCATCTTAACACCTCAACCGGAAAGCAAGGAGTCTATTTTTTCCGCAAGTACGGCTTTTGGCACTGCGCCTACGTTAATATCGCAAACCTTTCCCTGCTTGAAGAAAAGCACGGTGGGGATACTCATAACTTCATATTTACCGGCAAGTTCACGGACCTGATCTACATCAACCTTCACGACCTTTGCTTTTCCGTCGTAATCCCTTGCGAGTTCTTCCATAACCGGTGCAAGCATCTTGCAAGGTGGGCACCAGTCAGCCCAGAAATCGACCACTACCGGGATTTCCGCCTGGAGAACTTCCTTCTTGAACTCTTCGGCGGTTTTGATCTGGATCATTAAACCTCCTTGGGAAATGATACATAGTTTGAATC
>WJJO01000410.1 GCA_014729665.1 Caldifarciminota bacterium | reverse complement strand
GAACTCTTCGAGTTTCTGCTTAAGCATCCTTGCTCCCTGCCTGGGCTCGCGGTCCGGAGGCTGCGCGAGATCGTCAGGCACCGGATCGAGAAGTTCTGCAAGATGAAGATCCCCTAAGGATGCAGCCATTAAGGGAGACCGGATGATGCGTTCCTTCGGGGCCTCGTGTTCCGCTTCCCGGGTATCACGGACAGGTTCGGGAACCGGTTCGGGTTCCTCCTCTAAAGGCTCCGGGATTTCATCAATCCTGGACTCTTCCCGGGTGCGCGCCGCTATCATCTCCTCCTTCTCCTTCCTCAGTCTCTCCGCCCTTTCTGCCCGCATCGCGGCCCTGCGTTCCCGTGATTCCTCGGCTGCAATCTTTGCCTTCTCCTTGAGGCTGTCGACGAGTTTGTTAAGTATTTTAGGGAGGTTTATCCCGAATATTACCACGAGCGATGCAAGAAGAAGGAATCCCAAGATGAATCCCAGGCCTACCCTTCCCAGCCTGTTGGAAAGGTAGCGGAATACCGAGGTGCCTATGTGACCTGAGAGGGCGTACGATTCGGTGATAATCCCCGCAGGATTCTTCAAGGGGTATAAGGGTATCTTATCCTTGGGGAAGTACCCGAGCGTCACCTGTGTCAGAAAAGCAAACCCAAGCAGAACGAGTGTGGTAAAAACAAGTCTTTTAGCAGGCTTTCTGAGAACCCGGTTGATGCCCCATATAAGCAGTAGTAAAGGGATGACGTAAGCTGCTACACCCAGCCAGTTGAACAGGAACTGGGCAAGCTTAAGGCCTACGATACCGCCCCAGTTAAGGGGATTTTCGTCGATACCCGCAGGATTGAAGCTTGCAAGGCTTATGGTGAAGAAAACCGCCAGAAGGATCAACAGCAGACCGATTACAACGTCTGTATTATCCTTCTTCCTCGTTTTCCCACGCGTGGAACTTGGTGTGGATCTGGTCCTGGTCGGTTTCGCCTTTCGTTTGCTTCTTTTTGCCATCCTTATATGTATTGAATTATACTCATTATCCTATCGCCTACAAGTAACCTTGAAAGAAGCATGGAGGGGGTTCCCAGGATGAGCCACAGGAACGGGCCCAGAAGTACGATGAAAGCCAGTAAGATGAAGAAACCGTAGCGCTGAAGCCACATTACGATGTTGTTATAGCGAGGGGGGAGGAGATTGAAAAGTATCTGTGAACCGTCAAGCGGCGGGATGGGAAGGATGTTGAAGATTGCAAAAACGGTGTTGAGCAACGCTCCGAAAACCAGTATGGTATACAGATAGGTGGCAAGAGCAGATGAGGGGTCGGGCGGAATGATGAAGCTTAATATCCTTGCGACAAGCCCGAATGCAATCGCTATGATGAGGCTTGCCGTGGGTCCGGATACAGAAACCAGTATCATTCCCTTCCTCGGCTTTTTGAAATTCTCGGGATTGACCGGAACTGGTTTTGCCCATCCTATCCTGAATATCAAAAAACAGATGGTTCCGATAAGGCTGAGATGTTTAATAGGGTTAAAGGTAAGTCTGCCCAATGCCCTGGCAGTTGGATCACCGAGTCTGTTAGCTGTCCATGCATGTGCATACTCGTGAAATGTAAGACCGATAACGATGGCCGGCACAGCCATTAGCATTCCAATCCAGTACTGGGGGTCGAGGAAGCGTTCAACGCATCCGAACATCAATACTCCTTTTGCTTTATGAATTCTAATTCTTGATCTCTGTTTTCGATCAATCCATCCAGTTTTGCCGCAACAAGGTCATCGAGTATCCTCCGGTAAAGGGGACCCTGGGGTATGCCCATCTTTTTTAAATCCTCGCCGGTAGTATGGATTCGTACCTTTGAATACTTCTTTCTATACTTCATAATCTTTTCACACTCCCTGCTATCCCTGATATCTGTAATTATTTTAAGCCCCCTTTTATCGAAGCCGGACAGGAACCTTGTTATCGAGGAAGGCCTCAGGAGACCTGAGAGTCTTGCAAGTATCGAAGATGCTTGCCTTATAGTCCGTGCGGTTTCAAGGCACGATTTTTTGGCGGGAAGTTTGCTAATCTGCTTGTCCGGGAAATGGGAGAAAACAAGACACAAGAACTCGCAGGTACAATCATTTGGAATCCGTGAAAGCCGGACAGGGGATAAGGGCTTCAGGGGGTGTCCCAGGAATGAAAGGGCTCCAAGGGTTTCCAACTTCTTTATCGCCTTAACCCTGACTTCACCTTTTTCCTTCGAGATGCATTGAAGTTCGTAGAACAGCCTTTCCGGGGTTAAGTCCGCAATAGTATCAACTGCCTTTTTAAGGTTCCTGAAGGTGTTCTTTTCTATCCTGAATCCTAACCTTTCGGAATACCTGACCGCCCTGAATATCCTCGTAGGGTCGTCTGTAAAACTTCGACTGTGCAGCGTGCGAATAATACGGTTTCTGATATCTTCTTCGCCGCATAAAGGGTCGATTGTCAGTCCGAAACTGGATGGATTGAGCGAAAGGGCTATCGCGTTTATAGCAAAGTCGCGGCGGTGCAGGTCATCTGTTATGCTTGCAGGTTTCACCACAGGAAGCTTCCCGGGTTCGGGGTAGGTTTCTCTGCGGGTGCGAGCGATGTCGATATGTTCGGAGTCCGGACCTTCGAGCGCGGCGGTAAGAAACTGCCGGTGAAGCGTAAAATCAACATCCAACTCGGATGCAAGCCTCTTTGCGAACACGGCAACATCTCCCTCACATGCCAGATCGATGTCGGCTGTTTCAAAACCCATTATCTTATCACGCACTGCACCACCGACCAGGTATAGACGCACCCCTTCTTCCGCGGCAATCCGGCCAATCAAGCGCAGTGCTTCAGGACTGCTCCGGAGGAGCGAATCCCATCTCTTTCGCTTCACCTGGTTTTTCCTTTAACTCTATCTTTCCGTAGCGTTCCTCAAACTTCTTTATGTTTTGCTCGAGTGTTTTTTTCAGCTTCACCACGTTCTCAGGGGTCATGAGTATACGCGACATTACCCTTGCCTTGGGCTGCCCGTGAAGAATACGGGCAAAGTCGAGTATGAACTCTGAAGGGGCGTGACCGATCAGCACGAAGTTCGAGTATGTTCCTTCGGCCTGTTCGGGCTTCAACTCTATATTCATGCTCCTTACAGGTCTTGGATTTTGATTCATTATTTCTCCTTTAGTTTCTACTCATTCTAATCGTCGGATGCCCCGAGTCAAGGTAGATATGCTCCTTTTTTTCTTTGCAAAAAAAGATCGCAGGTATTTACTGGGAGATAATTCTTAAATCGATAAAAAAGGGTATGTTTAGCCGGTGGTTTTCACCGAGAGGTTTTCTATATCGAATTTACCGCCCACTAGGTCTTTCTTTTCGCAGCTGGTTTCGAGCTTGACGCCGAATTCCCCTGGCTCGGAGCGAAAGAAGAGGAGTTCTGAATCAAGCATCCTGATCCTGTATTGAGATTTACTGTCTTTTAAATCCGGGAAAATCTTACCGAGATACTCCATTCCTTCCTCCCACTGGGGCAGATATATCTTGGCCCTGTTTATTGAGGTAATACCGTTGTTTGCCGAGTTTGGTTTCATTATCTCTGCAAGTTCCTCCTCGGCATTGCCCTGATACTCGATGAACCCTATCTCCATGTCCGTTCCCGGTATGGAAGGCAGGTACAGAATCTTCCACGGGGCCTGTTTGGTTATCCCCAGAAGATCGGTAAAAAGCCCTATTATATCTTTTGATGAAGCTTTTTTGGGGATTTGTATATCCAGATCCTGTTTTTCGAATCCTTCACGCAGTTCATCCAGCCTGTGGGTCGCGATTATCAATGCAACCGGGCCTCGGTGTCCTTCGTTGTAAGCCTTGACCCAGCGTTCCTCCCAGCCGGTTCCTGCCTCCCGGGTAAGACGCACGAGCTGGATGTACTGTTTTCCTATCCAGATGTTCGATGCCTGATATCCGCCGCCCTTTTCACCCGATTCCGGGTTAAAAGGATATCCCTGGGGATACAGTTCCTTCTTCAATCCGGTAAGGATTTCTTCATCGTTATCGATGTGTACTATCAGATGGTTGAGTCTCAGCATAAATGGCATACTATATTCATAGCCGAGACGGTGTCAAGCTGCAACAAGAAGAGAATTTGTGATTTAACTTCCCTGGTGTGTTATTGGCACGAAGGGGATTCTCAGTATAATTGTATGATGAGTCTTAATGAAAAAGATAAAGCAAGCGATCTAAATATTAACTTTGACGAGTGGAAGACCGATTTCAACAAGTATGTTGTGGATTTAAGAGAGGTTCGATCTTCCGTGATGTGGCCCAAGGATATGCATCCTGCAGTACATAATCCCGAGTTCTCATCCGTTACCGAAGCATCTAAGTGGCTTTCTGCAAGGGAGCCTCTCATATCCTTTACGTACAAGGGTAAGGCCAGGGGATACCCCCTGGGTATTCTTCTCTATCACGAGATAGCCAACGACGAGGTTCTGGACATGCCTATAGCGGTTACCTACTGCCCTTTATGCAACACGGCTGTCGTTTATAACAGGCGGGTCGGGAATCGTCTGTTTTCTTTCGGTGTTGCCGGTGTACTCAGACGATCGAACCTCGTCATGTACGACAGAACTACCGAGAGCTGGTGGCAGCAGATAACGGGTCAGGCGCTCGTAGGAGAGATGGCAGGGGAGATGCTTGACAGGCTGCCTTCGCAGCTAATATCCTTTTCGCAGTTTTCATCCGTCTATCCCAAAGGCAGGATACTTACCCCGTACTTCTGGGGAACCAACAGGTACTATCAGGGATACGACGATACTTCTCCGGATTCAAGGCCCAGGTACTGCCCTGAGGGTGTTGACGGGCGTTTTCATCCTGCACAGAGGTTGATAACCCTCGATATAGACGGTAAGTACATGGCTTACCCATATTCAGCGACATCGAAGTTACACGTTATCAACGATGAGTTTGCCGGCAGACAGATTGTCGTGTTTCACTCGGGCGGTGCGCTTTCGCCTGTAGATGATTACGAGATAGCCAAATCACGCGAGGTCGGTTCAACGGGCGTATTTAACCGGAATGCAGATGACGAGACACTATCCTTTTCTTACAGGGACGGAATGTTTGCAGACGATCAGACGAGCAGTTTATGGGATATTACGGGCAGATGTATCGAAGGGAAACTCGAAGGCAGGCGGCTCGAACAAGTAGTGCACGGGAACGATTTCTGGTTCGTCTGGATAACGTTTCATCCAGACTCAGAGATCTTTCAGTCCTGAATCAGCATCTCCCT
>WJJO01000409.1 GCA_014729665.1 Caldifarciminota bacterium | reverse complement strand
TTCTTACAGGAAAGAATCCCCAGCCCAAGCAGTATGACAAGGCTGATCGGAATCTTCATATAAACAATTGTAGTCAAGAATATACAGGTGTCAAGACTGGTTGATGCTCGAGAAAAGATAATTAGTCTGCGGTTTGCAGATCGGGTGCGTGCCGGGAAGTAACTATCTCATCAACTGTCTTCTTATGTTTACCGATTTCCCATCCTAGTACGTAACCTGAAAGTCTTTGAATTCGTGGGTTGGCTTATCCCATTGGACGTCAACCTTGTTCACCCGTGCTGTGGAAGGACCGACCTTCAACTCATCAAGGAACGCGTTTAGAGCGTCCTTTTCACCTTCGGCAACCGTCTCCACCTTGTCGTATCCAACGTTGCGTACCCAGCCTGAAAGGTTCAGTCTCTTGGCTTTCCTTACCGTAAAGAACCGGAAACCGACCCCTTGAACCACTCCGTGTATCATTGTGTGTAGTCTTGCGTCAGGCATCGAGTACCTCCTTTATCCGGGCTATGGCCTCCTTCGGTGTTCGGACTTCTTCCACTCCGGGGATATCCCAGGTGCCCAAACCGAATACCTTCTTACGACGAGCCATGGCCAGGGCAATCTCGGATAATGTCCCGTACTTCCCGTCCACCGCCACCAATGCATCCGAGGAGTGCACGATGATTACGTTTCTCCCCTCGCCCATACCCGTCCTGATTACATAGGTTAGATATTCGTTCGCCTTGTCGTCTCTGGATTCGGGAAGTATTCCTATAGTAACACCGCCCGCCTCCGCAGCCCCCTTGCAGGCGGCCTCCATTACACCGCCTCTTCCGCCGCATACAAGGGTCCATCCCAGACCGGCTATCAACCCCCCGAGTTCCTCGGCAACCTTAGCAATCTTTCTGTTACAGTATCTTCCTCCGATTACACCTATTTGAACACTCTTCATCCTTTTACCTCCACTATCTTCCATTGTTCAACATCCAGTATCCCGTGGGTTGTCAATCTCAATTGCGGAATGACCGATAAGGCCAGGAAGGAGAGGGCGGCGAAAGGATCGGAAAGCCCGCTTCCCAGCTCTCGGGCTTCGGTTTTGAGCTTTCTTATCGATTCACTTACATCCTCGGCTCCAACCCCGGTCATAAGCCCGGCTACGGGTAGGGGTAGTGATGCAAGGGTTTTGCCTTCACTTACTAGAACCTGGCCCCCGTTCATATCGGCAACCTTACGGGCTGCTGAAATCATGTCCGAATCCTTCGTCCCGACCACCACGAGGTTGTGGGCGTCGTGCGCCACCGTAGATGCCATGGCCCCTTTCTTAAGGCCAAATCCTTTAACGAACCCCAGACCTACTTTGCCGGATTTGCCATGCCTTTCGATCACCGCCGCCTTGAGAAGGTCGTTGTCGATGTTGGCATCACTGAATCCCTGTGAGGTTTTAGGGCTTTCCCTCTCTTCGGTCGTGAGGATCTCTGAATCTATTAGACCGATGACCCTGACCTTTTCGTAGTTTGGTATACGAAGGCTGTTCTCGGAGAGTGCCGGCAGATGAACGGTTTTAAGAAGTCCGGCAGGTATGCTTGTTTCCCTAGTTTCGTCCTTGAATTGATAATCCTCATCGATAGGCTTTCCCCTTTTGAGTACCGTTTTAACCGCGAGTGTCTCCGGTTCCAATACAAGTATATCTGCCAGGTATCCGGGTGCGATTGCACCCAGATTGCTGAGTCCGTGCGCTTTGGCGGCATTCCACGAAGCCATGATCAATGCCTTCTCCAGGGACAGGCCTTTCTTCAAGGCCTGCTTCACGATGAAATCGATAGAACCCCGTTCAATTAAATCGGCAGCCGAGATGTCGTCCGTGCAGAAGGCCGCTCTGCGCCAGGTTAAGGCATCGACAGCGGGAAGTGTGGCCTCGAGGTTTCTCGCCGCAGACCCTTCCCGGATAAAGACGAACATTCCCCTTGCCATCTTCTCCCGCGCCTCCGCGGCGGTCGTGGATTCATGGTCGTTTCTTATCCCAGCTGAGACGTATGCCTGAAGACGTTTGTCGGTAATGCCCGGAATGTGACCGTCTATATGTGTCGACAATCCGAGCTTGTTCCATATATCCCGGTCTTCACCGAGTACCCCAGGGAAGTTCATCATCTCCGCAACCCCGATAACGTCAGGTTTCCTGAACAGAAGCTTCATCAGTTCGATATCGAATCCTGCACCGGGCGACTCGAATTCAGATGCCGGTACGC
>WJJO01000408.1 GCA_014729665.1 Caldifarciminota bacterium | reverse complement strand
CTGTTCACTAACCGTCAGCCTTACATTTCCCGCATCGTGGGTGGTCCATTCATATCTGGGAGCGCCCACGGGAAGGTTGAAGTTCAGGGTCGATGAGTAGTCGTCGGCCGAGATATCCACCTGGAATTCGATTTCCGAATCGGCTTCTGCTGAAGCCGATACCGAAATCTCGAACCCGTCGCCATCAGCGGTTTGACCGAGATTGATACTACCGTAATTCGATGAGTTATCGGTTACGGTTACATCGCCCGATTCGGTGGAAAGTGACGCCTGGACGTTGGTCAGTCCCCCGTTTCCGGAGTTTGTAAGGGATACACTGACAGACACCTCCTCGCCGGGATCCATATGACCGTCGGGATTCGACTGACCTTCATCGTCAACGGTTGCATCCTTGAAGGCTATGGATGGGAAATCCCCGGCAATGTTACCGGTTACCACCAGAGCAAACGGCTGGGGACCGATGGGGACATTGTTCCCGTGTACGTGAATGCTCCATTCCCCTTCTTCAGGAGAATCAACGAAGACGTTCTCAACCGTATTCCTCACGTCGTAATTACCGTCCTCAACCGAGAGGTTCTCCGAAAAGTTATTCCCCCGGTAGGTTTTACCTGAAGGGGAGACGACCTCGAGATTAAGGTCGTTTACAAGGGCGGGAGAAGCGGACTCTACAGCAGGGAAATCCATCCAGCATACTGTGATTCTTAAGGGAACATCGTCCGCTTCAACGCTGACCGAGCCGGTAAACTGTGTTCCGGTTTCCAGACCTTCATCGTAATCTGCGACAACCAGTTTCCTTGCATCCCCGGGGAAGTAAAGGGCGTTATCCAGATTGGGGCGACCCCAACCTACGTTATCGTCGGGAACATGGTTGGAGCCGTAGTCGGTTTCTACCGAGTTTATGAGAGTCGCCTTCAGCAGAGCGGCAGACGGGGTAAATCCGGCCTGGTAGGAAGGAGTGCCTGTTGGGTAGTAGCCGTCGGTAAAATACTGGCGGACAAGTGCCGCGTTCCCTGCAGCCACGGGGGAGGCCATACTGGTTCCGCTCAAGGCAATTTCGGCATCGTTGGAAGTGGCGTAGGCCGAACGTACATCCTTGCCCGGAACTACTAAATCGGGTTTGATTCGCCCGTCACCGGAAGGTCCAATAGAACTTCCGTTCCAGACCATGAAGGCTGCCCCTGCATTCTGGCAGCCGCCAACACCTATTATGTTCTTTGCATTGGCAGGCGAACCGGTATAGGTTCCTGCACTCGTGTTGCCGGCCGATGACAGAATCAGGTAATCGGGTCTTCTCCACACGGTCTTGTCGACGAAAACGCACATCGCATCGTAGCTTCTCGTAGACTGATGCCCCCAGGAGAGGGATATTATGCGTGCCGCACCTGCCGAGTTACCCTCATAGGGAATTGCCAGACTGTACTCGAGGTTCGGATGGGTGATTATACCCGAACCTCCTCCACCCCCGTCGAGTGCATACAATTTGGCATCGGGTGCCATCCCTATATTCGCACTCGAACCGCCCACAGGTTCGTCGTTCCCGGCAAGAGAACCTCCGGTGTGGGTACCGTGTCCATTCTCATCCCCGTATGAAATTTGATTGAATGGATCTGAAAAAGACTTAACGTATGCGATTACCTTCCGATGAGAAGGATAGTTATCAAAACCGGATATGGACAAGTCTGGGTCACGGAAGAAGTTGTGTGAAGCCTTAAGACCGGAATCTATCCAGGAAATGACCTGTCCTTTACCGGTTAATCCCTCATCCCAGATGCGGCGATTGCCCGATTCCCAGGTCTGAACCACCCACTGAGCCGAGGCGTTCATGATGTGAGGCTGGTTGTAAAGCTCTATCCATTTAACACTTCCATCGTGAGCAATTTCTCCAAGGAGGGAGGGTGAGATGATAATCCTGAGGAGAGAGCCCCAATCCCCGTAGATGGAGGTAATTACCTCGCCGCCGAGTTCCTCAACGACTGCCGCAGCCCTCCGGTCGGTTGACCCCTCGTATATGATTACGGTAAAGGTATCGAACTCCTCAGCGCCCGAATCGATATCTGGTGAAAGCTTGTAGGAGGGCTCATATACCCCTATCCAGTCAAGCCCGGTAAGGCTCGAGACCTCTGTGGCAATCTCTGCATCCATCCTAACCAGATAGGCGTAATTCGGGAGATATCCTGCGATATCTGCTCCGATTGCCTCCAGGTTCTCCCGCTGATGGGGATGAATCGGTCCCTCGTAGTGTAGTATGCAGGTTACCTTTCCTTCCCTCTGGGAACTCAAATCTGAAATATTGAAAAGCTTCGCATCGGCCTGTCGTGTATCGATATCTAACCCGCATGGAAGATGAATAATCCCTGCATCGTGGTAAGTGTAGGTAGGGGCAGGTTGAATCACCGGATTCATTCCGCCCACAGCCAACATAGCCACCGGTGCTAATGCTAAGCACATCAAGATGCGCATCTGGTCCTCCAAATTGATTGTTTTAATCCGACCCCTGTTCTCGTCTGTCCGGATTATTTACCCGGAGCGAGTAATAATTATGACTCGATTAGCAAGATTGGAGCGTCAACCTGAAATCAACTCCTCGATCTTTGTCAGGATATCCGCCTGTCCTTGGGGTGTATCGGGATTGGCGTCAAAGGAAGGTTCGATCTCCTGGATTTCGTCTAAGGCGGTTTCGAAATCACCCAGCGCCGCCGCGGATTTAGCCTTCGTGAGTCGCAGCAGTTCTGAATCAACCGAGGTGTAATGCGTGAAGAAGTAATCGGGATTTGCGTTAAGAACCGTATTCACATAATCTATGGCATCCGTGTAGCGGGAGAGTTCCGAGGAGGCAATAGCGGCACCGGCATTGGCATCGAGAAGGTTCTCGTAGGTCATAGAGCTAGAAAAATTGTTGTAAGCATCGGTTAGCTTATCTTCCAGCAGATCACACCAGCCCAGACCCATATACGCTTCCGCCGCATTCTCGGTCTGCCCGCTCAGGGCAGAGTCGAAGTGATCGCGGGCACCCGATAGATCGCCTTCCTCGAATAGACTCCAGGCCTTAGCCAGGTGGTCTTCGGGGTCCCCATTACACCCGACACCGATGAGCAGTAAGACAAAAAGGGCTGTTAATCCAATCTTTTGCATCGCATCCTCCTAATGCAGGGAGATGATTTTAAGGTTTTTACTAACAAGAGGCGTTTTGACTTGCAGGAAGTAAACCCCCGGGGCAAGTGTTCGACCCAGGCCGTCCTTGCCTTCCCAGGTGAATTCGTGTTCACCCAGGGGAAGCTTTCGGTCGATGATGGTTTTAACCTTACGCCCCGAGGCGTCGAAGAGCGAAACAGAAACCTGGGTCTTTGAAGCAAGGCTCAGTCGAAGGACCCTTTCCCCCGGGGAGGGTGTCGTGGCACATGGTTCGACGGCAACTTTCCTGCTCACTTCAGGGGTATTGTTGCCGAGTTTTACCGCAAGCCTGTATACACCGAGCTTTGAGGTAACACCTACGACCCGGCTGTGTTTTGTATCGATAAACGAAGATACAGGTTCCCACAACCCGTCCTCTAACCGCATTATTACCAGATCGGAAGGTTCTGCAGAACCCAGTTCGTTCAAGCTGTAACTCATACTTACGGTGGCAGGCAAGGCGAGTTCGAGCCCCGCAGGACCTATCCTGTAGGCCGGGCCTATACCCTCTTTCAGGGACATTATCCGGGAAGGGGACCCGGATGAGTAACCCTGTGCGGCTGCTAAGGTGATAAAGGCTGCTTCATCGATCGCCTGCCCGGGGATTTCCAACATACATCTGCGGTCGGGTGAGGTAAATGAACCTCCAGTAGCCGAAACCTTATTCACAGAAAAGTTTCGCTGGATGGTCGTATCCTCTGTGATAACCGAAACGGTCGCAGTACCTGTCTGGGAAAACTTGTAGTCGCCAACGAATGCGTAAGAACCTGCAACCTGCTCAACGGTTAAATCCTCATCCGTACCGGAGATATTTAACGAAACCCCGGGTGTTGCTGAAAGTGGTTTATTGATGGGAACCACCCATATGTCCGCATACTGGGGAAGCAGGGGGTTCTGGATAACCGGAATCTCCAACTGGAGGGGAAGCGAGCCGGTATTCAGGCTGTCGTAGGTCACGACCAGTGCAAAGGGCTGAGGACCCTGAGGTACGTTGTTCGCCTTAACCTTAATGTGCCATGTGCCTTCTTCCGGCGTCAGAACGAACACGTTTTCTGTAGGATTAAGACTGTCGACCTCACCGCCTTCAACCGAACCGTTGTCTGAACCCGAGAAGTTGTTGCCCAGATAGACCTTACCCGTGGGGGATGTAACCTCGAGGTCAAGATCGTTCACCAGTGAGGGGTGGGACATGTTGGCTCCGGGATAGTCCGTCCAGTTCAAGGTTACCTTGAATGGGATTGAATCGGTTGCGTCAGGTATCTCCAGGTTGTACTCCTGGCCGGTTGAAAGTCCCGACTTTTCGTCAACGTATGCAAGGTTTTCGGCATCCCCGTCGAATACGAGCACATTGTCCAGATTTGGCCTGCCCCAACCGACCTCCGGCGCAGGAATCCACTTTCCCCAGAAGTTGGTATTATCGGTTTCAACTGCGTTTATGAGCATCGCCTTTAGAAGAGCCGCGGATGGGGTATGTGGAGAACCGGTATAGCCTTCTGTTAAGTACTGTCTTATGAGTGCGGCTCCGCCTGCGGCAATCGGGCAAGCCATACTGGTTCCGCTCGTTGTTCTTTCGCCGGTATTGCTCGCACTGGAGGCCGAGGTGATGCCCTCTCCAGGGGTTACAATATCGGGTCTTATTCGACCGTCACCGGCGGGTCCACTCGAACTCACGCTCGAAGCGAATTTATTGGCGCTTTCCCCGTCGCGACACGCCCCTACGCAAACTAAATTCTTGGCATTGCCGGGTGAGCCTGTGTAGTCTCCGCCGTTGAGATTGCCGGCTGAGGATAAGATAAGGAAATCGGGAGCGTCCCACATGGTTCGGTCCATCTGCATGCACTTGGTATCGTAAGCCCTGGAAGTCTGAGTCCCCCAGGAATGCGAGCTAATCCTGGCCGCTCCCGCAGAATTCCCTTCATAAGCCAGATTCAATACGTTTTGAAGATTCGAACCTGTAACCACATGATATGGATAATCCTCCCTTCCGCCATCAATAAAGTACAGTTTCGCCTCCGGCGCCATCCCGTCGTTCGGTGAAGAACCGCCGACCGGGTCATCGTAGCCGAGGGCCGAACCCGAGGTGTGTGTGCCATGCCCCACGATAACGTCGTCTCCAAAATCCGGAGGAGGGAAAGCGAAGGTCTTCTCGTAGGCGATGATCTTACGATGCGAAGGGTAATCGCCCCAATCCGTTATGGAAACCGAGTTGTCCCGATAGTAATCGTGGCTCGTTCTTACGCCCGAATCCATTACATTTATCACTTGACCTTCACCCTTGATGCCCTGGTTCCATATCTTACGAGTTTTATTGGCCTCGTCCCAGGATTGAATGACCCATTGAGCATCTTCGTTCATGAAGTAGGCCTGGTGGTATTCCTCAATCCACTTCACCTCTTCATGTTCGGCCAGGTCGGGGATCCTTGATGATGGAAGGTTTACACGGATAAATGTTGCCCATTCACAGGCGCTGCCTTCGATTATCTCACCGCCCAGGCCATTTACGATTCCGGTCAAGGATGATACCTCGTTACCGGGGAAAAGGATAACGACCAGTTCACGTGTATAGGTGTCTTCGGTGTTTATCCCGGGAGAAATCTTGTAGCTTGGCTCATAGCAGCCTATCCACTCGATCTCATCGGAGTCCAAGGCCTGGAAGAGACCGGCGGGTTTCATCCTGACCAGATAGGTGTAGTTAGGCAGATAATCGTAAATTTCTGCACCGATGCGTTCTAGTGCCTGTCTGTGTTCCGGATACACCGGACCGGAGAATTTTACAAGATACGAACCGGAAAGCTCTTCGTTTTCCATGAGGGCCTGGTCGCGAAGGTCGATGTCGGTCCTTGAGTCTATATCCTTGCCACAGGGAAGATGAATAACAGAAGCATCTTCGTACGCCCTTGTCTGCGTTGCAGATACGGTTCCGGTTATCATCCCCCCAGTAATTACGAACGGCAGAAAAAGCAAAGCGAATGCCTGTTTCATAAATCCTCCTTGAATTGCGGTTGACAGGGCATTAAGCCCTTTCTTATGTTCTTTCGCCATCTGCGCGGAGATGACGTATCTTTACGAGCCTTCCAAAAGAATACTCTCCTAGTTCCGGAGAAAACCGTTGCAGGCCTCTTTCAAGACCAGGGAGAATTAATCCGGAATTCGATTAATAATATAATTATAGATTTATCCCGCGATTCGTCAACCCCTTATTCGATAACAATTCCAGATTAATCAACTGTCGAGAATGGATGTTTCATATTTATCAACTTCCTTCGGTCCCTGTACCTGCCTGCCTCAAAACGCAGAAAATATACACCTGGAGGTATCTCTTCCGATATACTGAATGAATGCCTTCCGGCTTGAAGGTAATTGCCGTCAGCCAGAACCCGGATACGGCGTCCGCAGGCGTCGAACAGGATCATTTTCACCTTTCGAGGCCGTAAAAGCTCGAGTTCAATGTCCTCACCTGAACCGATGATAACCTGTGGGCATTCCAATCTGTATGCGGGGGAGTCAGGTTCATCAATCCCCGAGGTGCCGACAAAGAACGAGTAGCCGACAGTATCGGTAATCGTATCCCCGGAAAATCCCAGCACGCCGGTAAAGGATATCTCCTGACCGATTGAAGCCTTATCTGACAGTTCCGCCTCGAAACCATTACCTGAAGAGGCATCCCCGGGTTCAAGGCTGTTGTAGTTGACAAAGTCCGGGTTCCTAAAGACCAGCATCGAATCGGAAGAGTGAATCTGCAAGGTCGCCTCCGGTGACGGGTACTCGCCGCGGTTCACGATGCATGGATACACGGTTGCACTTTCCCCGGGGTCGAACAGCCGGTTGCCGTTACCGGACTCATCTTCGATCTCGACACCGCATGGTTCCAACCTGTAGTCCTCCACACTCATCACCCCTGTAATTACTAGAGCGTAAGGCTGGGGCCCTTGGGGTGCGTTTGTGCCCTTGACCTTGATCGTCCACCTGCCTGTCTCGGGTTCCCTTATCCTCAAGCATTCCTCCACGTTGAGCACGTCTGGATTGCCGTACTTCTTGCTGTAACCCCTGGTAAAAACGTTGCCGCGGTAAATTCCGCCGGAAGGCGAAATCGCTTCGAGGTCAAGATCGTTGACTAACTTCCTACCTGCAGACATCTCTGCGGGAGGATCGGTCCAGACCAGGGTTACCCTTAGGGGCCATGAACCGGCCCCTAAATCAACATAATAGGTTATTTCATCTCCGGTCTGGATGCCTCCGGTAAAGTCGTCGACAAATAGTTTGTTTTCCTCACCGGAAAAGTAAAGGACGGAATCCACGCATATCCTTCCCCAACCAACCTTATTATCCGGTATAGGATAATTAACAAAATCGTCAACTGTCGAGGATATCAGGCACGCCTTGAGAAGGGCTGCCGAGGGCTTTATACCTGAAGAAGACGGTTCGCCCCCTATGTGCCGGCCTTCCTTGAAATACTGGGTAATCAAAGCGGCTGTGCCGGCTGCTACCGGCGAAGACATACTGGTACCAAACTTGTATTGATAGTCTTCGGTGGTTTCACCGTCAGCCGAGGTGAG
>WJJO01000407.1 GCA_014729665.1 Caldifarciminota bacterium | reverse complement strand
TTGCACGCCTGCCCGCGGACGACCGCCGCGATCTGGGCGAACTGCTTCACTTCCCGGCGGATACGGCGGGCGGCCGTATGACTGTAGATTTCATCAAGGTTCGCGCGACGGATACGGTCGAGAAGGTTATTTCTCGACTTCGCAAGAAGGGGCCGGATCCCCACTACTCCAGCATCCTGTTCGTAACCGATACCAGGGGTCATTTCGAGGGGGTCATGGAGATCGATAAACTACTTTTCACTAAACCCAAGACGAAGATACGCGAGATTTCCCAGCCCTATCCTGTCAAAGCGTTCCTCTTGGAAGACCAGGAGAGTGTTGCGCGCAATGCCGAGAACGCAGAGGTACCCATAGTTCCCGTTGTGGACGAGCAGGACAAACTACGCGGCATAATCACCATAGAAGACATCATCGATGTTATCCGGGAAGAAGCCACGGAGGATATCTACCGTTCGGGCGGTGTCGGCGAGCAGACATCGCTTTTCGAGTCACCCGCGCGTTCTGCGGGAAGGCGTTTCCCGTGGCTGTTCGTAAATCTCGGAACCGCATTCATCGCGGCCTCGGTCATCGGCTTCTACCAGTTGACCATCGAGTCCCTGGTGGCCATCACCATCTTCCTGCCTATCGTTGCCGGTCTTGGGGGCAACGCAGGTTCCCAGACCGTGGTTATGGTCGTACGCAGCCTGGCCCTGGGTGGAATCACCGCCGCCGATGCATGGCGTCTGCTGAAGCGTCAGTTATTGACCTGTCTCCTGCTGGGATTAGGCGCAGGGGCCGTAGTGGCCGTCGGAGCGGTCATCTTTTCCCTGCCTATAATCATCGCTCCACTGGTTTTTCTCGCGCTTATATTGAACATAATAATAGGCGGCGTGGTCGGAACATTAGTCCCCATGGTCTTAAGGAAGTTCAAGCTGGACCCCTCGCTTGCGTCAAGCATATTCCTGACCGCAACCACCGATACCCTGGGATTCCTGGTTCTTTTAACCCTAGCCCACCTTGCCCTGCGGTTTTTCCCCGAACTTGCCTCGATTACCTTCAAGCTGTTCTGATGTCCAGGCTGGTTCGCTGTGAAGGCCTGGTCCTAAAATCATACCCCTTCAGGGAATCATCGAAGATTGTATGTGTATTGACCAAAACACAGGGACGGGTCGATCTCCTGGCGCGCGGCGCCCGCAAACCCGGATCAAGATTCGGCGCAGGCCTGGAGATAGGCACCGAGGCCTCCTTCATATTCTACGAACGCGAACAGAAGACACTGTGGACACTTTCCGCCGCAGATATCTTATCCTCCCACCAGGCATTAAGGGACGACCCCGAATCCCTCAATAAACTGGCCCGGATACTCAAGGTTCTCAGACACATCTCTCACCCAGGTGAGAACAATCCCGGCGTATACAACCTGACCCTGGCCGTACTTAATGCCATGGATATGGGTAAATTGAAAGGTGTATACGAGCTTTTCCTGTGGCGTATTACGACCTTGAGCGGTTATCCACCACGCATGGGCGAAGGTTGTCTCGTTTGCGGAAGAAAGGATACTACCTTTTTTTCGGTCAAGCAGGGCGGAACCCTTTGTAAAACCCATGCCCGGGATGCAGTTCGGCTTTCAGATAAGGAATTTCTTTTGCTGAAGGAGCTTAATGAAGTTTCTCCGTCTTTTTTTAACCTCGAACTTACCCCACTGCTCGAAGGCCTTATCCGCCGGTATGCACGCTATCACCTGCATGCGGACGAAAAAGTCATCGCCTGAGTGAAAAGATTGGAAGATTGCAAGATGATTCCCTTCGATCGTCCTTCGATTAAAGGTATAGCTACGCTGTCAGCGATGAGGGGACTGCAGCTAAACCGACCGACCCCTATGCCGATTCTTTGTGTGCTCTGTGTGCTCTGTATTTTATTTAACCGTAGGGTTGGATTCTATTCGATTAGAGGAATTATCCAGAGATCGAAGTCCGCAGGATAGCTTTCATCCCCCAGGGAAGTCCTATTGATTACCCCGATTATTAAAGGTTCCTCCCCCACCGTAACCTCTGCTTCCCAGCGGTCTGTCCAGTCTTCTTCAGTGTTTTCTTTGGGGGTGAAGCGGACTACGTCTGCACCCTTGGCAAAACAGACCACATCACAGGTATCTGCGGTTGTCCTCAAGAGCAGGCTGTAGGCCTTACCTGAAGAAAGCACGGGAAAGGAATCGAGTTCCGATATCGTCGCTGAATTACGGATGGTGTCCGAATCGTCTAAAACGAGGCAGTAAATCCTCGTGATATTGGTATCTGAGCGTTCCTCTGCAAAGGAACACCCAACAATACCCCAGCCTTCCTCGTCAGCGTAATGTGCCGACTGGGTACGCTCGGTTCCGAAATCGCGGGTAATGTCCTTTGATGAACCTCCAGCCGATGGCTCTATGGTTGAAACCATGGTTCCGGAGTACTCCCTTAAAAGCTGGACGGTAGCCGTGTCGCCAACGATTCGGATGGTATCCTTACGAAACTCGGTGTTGAACTCGATTCCAAGGCTTTCGGAAGCGAAGGTCGTGTTCAAGGTTATCCTGGTTACCACCCGGGCGCTATCTACTGCAAGAGAGTCAGTAACGGCAAGGTCGATTGAGATATCTTCCGTGACGAAGTGATCTTCGTCTTCCACCAGCCGGGTTATCTCTTCCTCCGCTGCATCCGGATCTAAACCGGTGCATGCAATCCCCCACATAAGGGGTAGAATAAATATTAGTCTACGCATTGGAGATGATACACGATTTTCGAATGCGGTCAAGGTCTGAGTTTTGAAACTAAGCCTTCCTCGCTCTGGATTATCTTATGATTCGTCGGTCGGTGCGGTTACCTCATCCCTTGCTTCCTCCAGCATCTGGCGGATGTCGGGCTTGATGAATATTTCGTCTATGGGCATCCCTGATAGAGCGCGAAGGAATAACTCGGCCTTCACCTCGTCGGTCAGCCGCTTGTTGATTACTATATAGCGGTTTTCGACTACACGACACCCACCACCCTTGCCGTCGAATGTATCGTAGATGGTCTGGATACCGAGTCTTTCAGCGACTATCTCGAGTTCACGCAAGAGCTTTTTGGGTTTCATTAATTGATTCTACTCGATTTATGCACTTTCTCAAGAGAAGACAACAAATTGTCGCGGAATTGAAATCCCGCGGATGGTTTGTGCCGCAAACGTGGTGCATCAGAGCCAGTTATGCTCCTTATACCAGCGTACGGTCTGGGCGAAACCTTGATGTATATCGGTCTCAGGCCTCCAGCCGAGTTCTGCAATAGCGCGTTCCGGAGATATCAGCCAGAAGCGTTCCCTGAACATACCCATCTGTTCCGGGTTGAATGCTGTTTTGCCGTTCAGCACGTCGTTAATGAGCCGCGCCCCGAACATGATAAGGTCGAACGGCACCGGGATCCTCAATGCCTTCCTCCCCCATACTTTGCCTGCCACCTTGTACAGTCGGTTGAAGGTGTAGTTTTTGCCGTCAGAGATATTATAGATTGAGCCAGATTTCACCGGCGCTTGCAGGGCCTTTACTGCCGCGCGAGCTGCATCCTTGACGTAAACGACCGATATGTAACGGCGGCGCAGACCTATGCTCGGATTTATCATATACTTGTAGGTCTTGAACAGCCGCAATGCCTGGGCGTCGCGTGGACCGTATATCATCGGAAAACGCAGGATAACGACATCTATCTTATCCTGAACTGTCTCGAGGTATTCTTCAGCCCTCTTCTTGCTGTACCCGTATGGAGAGATAGGCGAATCAGACTGACCTTCATTCCTCGGATACGGTCCCCTGCTGGGTCCTCCTGCGGCAAGACTGGATACGAAGACGAAACGTTTGATGCCTGCATTCAGCGCAGCCCGGGAAACCGCCTGGGTACCGCCTACGTTGATGCGGTCGTAATCGCCCCAGAGCGCGCCTGCGCAGTGTATGACCGCGTCGAGATCGACAAACAGGTTTTCGAGAACTCTTGAGTCGAAAAGGTCTGCCGTGTGGATGTGAATCCACAGGTGTTGAAGCCATTGAAGATTGCTTGTTTTACGTACGAGTGCGTGCACCTCGTAACCGGCATCGTGAAGGACCTCGCATATATGAGATCCAAGGAATCCTGATGCGCCGGTTACAAGAACCTTCTCCATCTGTCCTCTATTCATTTGTGTCAGATCTTCCCCTGATTCTTGTGGGGTCCCCGGGCGGTTGCGAAGCAACCGTTTGGGGTAAAAGGAAACCTGAGGCACCTGTTACCAGGACTTTCGTCCTATTCATTGTTGAAACCTCTCCCCAGATTTCTTACGGGGTGCCCGCACATGAAATGACGACGCTTGCGGAGTGAGTACGCAGTAACGTTGTGGGATTATAGAAATCCGGATGCTCCTGTAAAAAATGATTTTCTTTAGCTTCAAGGAAGATTATACTCCAACACCTGTGATACTGCAAGCCAAGTGGCTTTTTATAGGGAATAAACAGCATAAATCGTACAACTATACATGTTTAGCGTATGATGCAATGTAATGGATAATTAAAGCTTAATTACCTTGACATGCCTGCTCTTTTCCCTATAATACATTTATCATGGGGGGGGGGGG
>WJJO01000406.1 GCA_014729665.1 Caldifarciminota bacterium | reverse complement strand
GACGAATCCCCTGTCGGCAGTCTCGGCTGCAAACGAGGATATTTTTCCCAGAACCTCCTGTGCGGAGGTAGCTTCACGAAGGTCGAGGAAAAGAAGGGAAAGCCCGTACTCGAGAAGGTGTATGTGAGAGTCGATGTAGCCCGGAAGTACTATCTTATTCTTGTAGGTTCTAATCCCTTCAGGGGTTATAATCTTACCCAGCTTTACAATTCTTTCTCCCTCTATAAGTATATCGGCCCTTGCCGATTTATCCGGGGGTGAGTGTATTAAGGCATCTGTAAACAGCATTACGCGGCCTCCAGAAGGCTCGCCAGTTCAAGATGGGCGGTACGCGGGAACATGTCGATCATCGAGAGGCGTTTCAGGATGTAACCTGCATCCCTGAACTTCACCACATCCCTTGCCCATGTCGAAGGGTTGCACGAAACGTAGCAGATATGTGAAGGCTTCACTTTCGAACACGAAGATATTACATTATCTGTCAGTCCCTTGCGGGGAGGGTCGAGTATGAGCTTGTCGCAGGGGATTTCACCTAGAACCTTTCCTGCCTCGCCCTTCACCCATCTTACGTTTGCAAGGGAGTTGCGTTCCGCGTTGCGTTTACCGTCCCGGACCGAAGACTCCTCGGACTCCACAGCCACAGTCTCCTTCACGTCGCCTGCAAGAGCCAGACCAATCATACCGACACCTGCAAAGGCGTCGACTACAACGTCACTCGGATCAGGGACCAGATAGTCTCTTACAACCTTTACGATGCGTTCGGCCTGTGAGTGGTTTGCCTGGAAGAATGAAGCGAATGAAACCTTGAGTTCAAGCTCCCCGACCTGTTCGGTAAGGTGGTCTGAACCCGTAATAATCTCAGTATGTTCACCCATGATTCGGTTGCCCTTATCGGTATTTATGTTCTGGACGATCCCTTTAAGCCCTTTAAAATCACTCATCAATCTTACGATTGTATCTCCCTCGATATCCTTGCCCGAGGTAACCAGACCTATCATCCTTTCACCCTCAGAAGAACTCCTGAGGATAATGTAGCGCAGATTTCCTCGTCCTTTCTCCTCATCGTATATGGGCTCACCAGTGTCGCGTACAATATCACGTATCTTGCTTAGGTCCGAAAGCATTTCAGGGGCAAGAACCGGGCACTCTTTTATATCGACGACCTCATGTGTGCGGCGGCGGAAGTAACCGATTTTCGGACCCCCGGGTGACGGTGCTGCCGGATGCTCGCTCTTACCCCGATACCCCCACTCCTTTGGGGAAGGATACACGGCTTCAAGCTGTATATTAATGCCTGTTTGCCGCGATATGGTTTCTTTCAAGATGGTCTTTTTGATCTTTATCTCCCCTTCGTATGAAACGTGCTGGAGCTGGCATCCTCCGCAGGAGCCGAAATGAGCGCATATGGGGCAGATACGATCGGGTGATGGCGTTAACACACTTTTTATTTCTCCGACCGCGTAGTCCTTCTTCTCCCGCGTTATGTTGACCTCAAGCTCCTCTGCGGGAAGTGAAAACGGTACAAAAAGCACCCTTCCATCGGGAAGATGAGTAAGACCGTCGCCGCCGGCAACCACCTTCTCAATGTTTACTTTTAAGCCTACCATGCCAGGAGGACGTTCCGTACGATTCGATCGACTGCTGTTTCGATGAGGGTACTTATTCCCTCCTCTTCGTCTAAATCTGCAGATACGATCTCGAATACTGTTTCTTCTCCTTCCCATAGGGTATTACTCTTGACCTGATCGGTACAAATGCCCTTGAGTCTAAGCTGATAGCGCCACTCGGATATGTTCCTTTGATTATCGTAGGTGGCTGCGGAGCGATTGTATGAGGTTACGGTAACCTCTAAAAGCAGGTCCGCCGATTCATCCGGAGAGACACGCAGGCGGCCGTCCCTGGAGAATGAAAAGATGAGTTGATCGAATAAATCCTCGCCTATAAGGGAGCGCAGGGTTCGGTTCTCTACATCGGTTACATGTATGGTCTTTATGTAGGTCGGAAGCAGAGAACGTGTAGAATAACCGCAGCATCCAACACATCCAAGATACGCAAAAGCCAATACGAGTGTACGGGTCAAGATTTTTTGCATTGCTGAATTATGCGGATTGAGGGATGAAAGTCAACGGGTCGAAGTAACAGGCTAATGTTTGTAGCCGAGTATGTCGTTTTCGGAAGGCCGATAGCCGTTTACGAAGGCTTGCGAATCCATCTCCTTCTTCCCCTCGGGCTTGAGTATTAGAACCTCAAGGAATCCAACTCCGCACTGGACCATCAGCATGCCGCTTTCTGAAACCAGGGTGCCCGGTTTACCCGAACCCTCGAGGTCGGCTATCTGCGATCGAACAATCTCGAGTCTTTTATGTCTGAACCAGGTGTATGCGAGCGGGGTGGGAGAGAGTGCGCGTATACGATTGTGAATACTGGTTACCGGCTCTTCCCAAGTAATGATACGCTCCTCTTTGCGAATCCTCGGTGCACTGGTTATTCCCTGTTCGGGTTGAGGTCTCGGGATCAGGCTTCTATCCTTGAGACCTGTCAACGCCTTCTCAACCAGGTATGGTGCAGCGCGAGAAACGTGCTCGGCAAGGTCTCCGTAGGTGTCTTCGGGATCGATAGGCAGGGGTTCCTGCGCAAGTATCCCGCCTGCATCGACCCTTGGTTCCATCTGAATGATAGATATACCGGTTTCGTTTTCACCTGCCATAATCGCGCGTTGAATAGGGGCCGCTCCCCTGTAACGAGGCAGCAATGAGGGATGAACGTTCAACGCCCACCTTGGTATACCCAGAAGTGTATTTGTAAGAATCTGTCCGTAAGCGAACAGCACGAACGCTTCAGGATTACGTTCCCTGCACCATTGGATCGATTCGTGGGAGTTGACGTCGGATGGCTGGTAAACCTCGATTCCCAGTTCCAACCCCGCTTCCTTAACAGGCGTTGGTTTAAGGCGCTTTCCCCTTCCCATGGGTCTGTCAGGTGCGGTAATAATCCCTGTTACCTCCCACAAAGAATCGCACCGCCGCAACAGGGGTATTCCAATCGCGGCGGTGCCCAAGTATACTATCTTCAGCTTACTTCTTCTGCTGCACAACGGATTTATCTATCTCAATTTCCGTTTTACCCGCGGTTTTAATGACGAAGGTTTCTTCCTTGACCTTTGATATGGTTCCTACCACACCACCGTTCGTCATAATCCTGTCTCCGCGGTTGAGGGATTTTAACATCTGCTGATGTTTCTTCTGACGCCTTCGCTGGGGAAGGATCATCAAAAGGTAGAATACAACCAGTACACCGAGTAGAATGACCCAGGTAAGCCAGGGCCTCTTGGGCTTTTTGCCCTCGACCGCAGTCGAATCGGCAGGTTGACCTGCCGTATCGGTTACCGCCTCGGTTTCCTCGAGTTCGGTGCCGGGTTCTGCAACCTCGGTACCCTCATCTTCAACAACCGTTGTCGGTTCAGATTCCACCGGCTCCGCCTCACCCGTTGGGGTCGCCTGACCCACTAGCAAAAACACCAATCCAAGTTTAAAAATCATTATGCCTCCGATTTCAATTGAACCTTTATTCTACACATATGGCAGATTATGTCAAATCTGAAGCCCATGCGGTGAGAGGGTTGACTCATTTATGCAAAACCTTAAACTAATACCTGAAAAGAGATACATGAGTTTGCAGTTAAGAGGTGCCCAGTCAAAACCAGAAGGAGTAAGATGAAAGATGAGTTGATAAGATACCCCTCACTAAGGAAGACGGACGTCGTAGAGGACTATAATGGAGTTAAAGTACCCGATCCTTACCGGTGGATGGAAGAGGTAGAATCCGCTGAAGTAAAAAAATGGGTCGAAGCCCAGAATGAGATAACGTATGGCTTCCTCAGGAAGGGAAAAGAGTTCGACGAAATATCTATGCGATTAAGGGAGCTATGGAACTTCGAAAAGTTCGGTCTTTTTGTCAAAAGAGGAGAACGTTATTTCTTTTTCAGAAATGACGGTCTGCAGAACCAGTCGGTTCTTTACGTTAAGGAAGGTCTGAAAGGAGCCGGGAAGGTTGCGATCGATCCGAACACCTGGAGCGATGACGGAACATCGGCATTGGAGAGGATTGCTGTTTCCAAAGACGGGAACCTCATCGCTTACGGAAGAGGAGAATCCGGTTCAGACTGGCAGGATGTAAGGATTCTGGATATCCAGACCGGTAAAGAGTTACCCGAAACCCTTCATTGGTGCAGGTTTTCACAGATAGCCTGGAAGAACGACGGGTCGGGATTTTACTATAACCGGTACCCCGAAGCAGGTTCGGTTGCAGATGAGGACAGGAATAACTACAGCCGCGTATGCTTCCACAAATTGAATACCTCACAGGACGAGGATGAACTGGTGTACGAAGACAGAGACAACAAGGAACTCATCTTTACTCCTTTCCTGACAGAAGACGGTGCCTACCTGATTCTCCACGTAAGTCATGGAACCGACCGTCGTAATCGAATCTACTATCGCAGGGAGCCGGATGGAAGGTTCGTAAAGCTTCTGGATAAGATGGAATCGAAGTATCTCTTTATCCACAATCAGGGATCCGTGTTTTTCTTCTTAACAGACCTCGATGCGCCACGGGGCAGGATTGTCGTTATAGATGTTGCCGGTTCCGGAGACGGTCGCTTCAAAGAGATAATCCCGGAGACGGAAGACACCCTGCAGTCCGGGATAGTCGTAAACAACCGGATGGTCTTGAAGTACATGCATCATGCCTGTAACAAGCTTGTTTTATATGATCTGGAAGGCGGTTTCCTGAAGGAGATAGCGCTTCCCACCTTCGGAACCGTAGGGACTGTTACAGGAAAGTCATACCATAAAGAGATGTTCTTTTTGTTCACCTCCTTCCATTACCCCACGTCGGTATTCCGGTTCGATTTCGAGGAGGACGAACTCGAGTTGATCGCCGAACCTGATGTGGAGTTCAATCCCGATGAATACGAAACGAAGCAGGTATTTTATAGCTCCCGTGACGGAACCAGGATACCCATGTTTATTACCCACAGGAAGGGATTGAATCTGGACGGCAGGAATCCAGTAATACTTAACGGGTACGGTGGATTTACTGTTAGTCGCCTGCCGGTCTTTTCAATCTCAAACCTTGCGTGGATCGAGAAAGGGGGAATTTTCGCACTGGCAAATATCAGGGGCGGGAACGAGTACGGGGAGGAGTGGCATAAGGCAGGGATGCTTTCTCGCAAGCAGAATGTTTTCGACGATTTCATCTCAGCCGCCGAATACCTGATAGAGAATAAATACACACGTGAAGGGAAACTGGCTATCAGCGGAGGAAGCAACGGAGGGCTGCTCGTTGCCGCCAGTATGCTTCAGCGCCCCGGCCTTTTCGGCGCGGTAGTATGCGGGGTTCCGGTAATCGACATGCTTCGTTATCATAAATGGACGATAGGTAAATACTGGGTTCCCGAGTACGGTGACCCGGATAATCCGGATCACTTCAAGTTCCTTTACGCCTACTCGCCCCTGCACAACATTATGAAAGGTGCCGAGTATCCTCCCGTTTTGATAACAACCGCCGATACCGACGACCGGGTATGGCCCGCGCACTCCTTCAAGTTTACAGCAACCCTGCAGGAGAAATCAACTTGCAATAATCCGGTACTGCTCAGGGTGGAGCGTAAAGCAGGCCACGGACACGGCAAACCGACTGCAAAGTTGATAGAACAGGCCGCGGATATCTACTCGTTTTTATTCAAGACGTTAGATGTTAAGTAGCAGGAAGTAACCCACCGGTCTGAAAAAACACTCCGTGTTGACACTACTCTCTCAGGATTTATAATTAAGTGTTCCGGGGACGTAGCTCAGCTGGGAGAGCACCTGCTTTGCAAGCCGTTCAGAGCCTTTTTTGCCCTTTTTTCATAAGTATAGAAAGAAGTCGACTTACCTCTTAACCAGCGTGTTTTAGTGGCTTAGGGGATTATTCCATTTCCTCCATGGAGTCTATGATTTCCACTGGTTCCATGGTTTATGCCAAAAAGTTGGCACAAATTTGGCACAATCATCCTAGTGGATCAATAGGCTTTTTACCAAAAAATTACAATTCTGGTTCAGTTGATAATGCTTGACAAGTATTACATAAAGTGTATTATGATGTTACAATTTATTCCATGGAGTAGGGGAATAAGACAACTCAACGAAGCAATTGGCGGCTTGGATTATCAGGATATACAGGTTGCCTAATCTAGGAGGCATGATGCGAGAAAAAAAGTCTTATTCAAATAAGGATAAGTCAATGGATTGCAGGATAAGTAGTTCAATAGAAACCCGCACAGAACCTAGATGTAGTTATTTAAGATAAGGATATAGAGATGTGGGTTGAATATCAATTAGACTTCCAGATAAATTCTACAGCCGGGGGTATAGTGTGAAGTATTCCCCGGTAAAATACAAGGAACAATTTATTAACCAAACCCTACGGGGTACCCGGCAAGGCACGAAGCACCTTGTTGGGGTGAACTTTAGGAGGAAGAAATGAAACGCTTAGTTTTAATAAGCCTGCTAGCCGCAAGCGTGTCTAGTGCTGTGACATGGTCAAAAATCTTCGATACCGAAGAGTGGGATGGCTGCTGGTGTCTACAAGAGATAGAAGACGGTTACATCGTAACAGGTAGGACTTCAACCTACGTAGAAGGTGGCAATGCCCTTTGGCTCTTCAAAACCGATACTCTGGGCGATATCGTTTGGTCGAAAGCTTATGCGGGAACAAATGACACAACAGGGGGG
>WJJO01000405.1 GCA_014729665.1 Caldifarciminota bacterium | reverse complement strand
TCATTCCTCTCAAACCCTCCAGGACTATTGCCTGCTTCTCTTCTGTGCTCCAGTTCCTGCGTTTCATGTCGCCTCCTTGCTAGACTAGTGATTCTATCTCTACACATACCCCGTGTCCAGCCCCAGAGGGTCGCAGTATACATTCACATTGTCTATTACTTCGAAATTTTGTGCAGAAGGAATTGTGAGGCTATCAAGAAACATCGCAACTTCGCATTCCCCACTTACTTCAAGGTTTGTAGTAGGGACATACGCAGTTTTTATCCATTTCCCCTCTTTGTACCCCGCAGTATCTGTTCCGATCACAACCCAATTTACATCGCCAGAAAGGTGGATATGCTGCTCAAGTCTCTCCTCGAAGAAATGATAAAATAGATACCTGACTCCAAACCAACCCACACCCAAAACGAAGTGTAGAACAGGATACAGAAACAATAAAACAATTGCTAGATTAAATTCCTTTTCATACTTCTGATAAATTTTCTTAGAATAAGAAAAAACTTCCTTAGTTATCCGATATATTCTAATCTTGATAATATTGAATAACTTCTTAACAGTCCTTTTTTTTCTACTCACAACACCACCTTCCTATCAAGGCTCGGGTTCTAGATTTGCCACCGAGATATACTGGTGTTTTGTACTTGGAGTTATCATAGCAATCTGAACGCCCGTAATTCTCTTACAATTATTATAAATGCTTCTTCTAAGCAATCTTGCGTGAAACTACCCCTGATTATAGAGCGATCAAGGGAGGGTAATTCAACACCTTTCTCTTTAAGCCAGATAAGCCTGTTGTCTAATACAATCTTTGCCCGTTCAGCTTCAATTAAAACATTGTCACGGGGATTCTTACCTTCAGGGTCACTCGGGTCTTTCTCAACTAGAATAATTGCACAATGTGATTCTTGAATCTTCTTCTCAGCATCAGGGCGAATTTCGCGCCCTTCGGATGCAGTTTTCTCCGCGACTATTGGTATCAAACCAAGGTCACGAATAAACTGCTCCACTCTGGGTAACACTGATGTTTCAGGCCCGTGGCTTATAAAAACTTTAGATATATCTAGATTTTTGTTAGTATCTTTTATTCTAGAAGAGATATTTTGAATCATACTTAAAATGAATTCTACATCTTTCAAAAAGAAACTTATGTATTGAATTTTATAATAGGGACCATCTGAGGAATATAGCTTCTTAGGTAACTCCCTAATATCAAGAGCTTCGAAAACATCCGGCATGTTTCCTTTTAACTCTAGAAAATAGTTTCTAGTTTTTATAAAGTCGTTTTCCCAATATTCGGCCCAAACCATTCCCCGAGAGAGATCTATGGATGTACCTCGTTTCAAGCGACTAAGTACATCTGAAAGGTAAGGCTGAATTACGAGCGTTAATTTTCGAAAAAAATCATTCATCTTGTCTCCTGTTAAATTATCCAACGTTCCTCTTTCCTGTCAAGCCCCAACTCCCTGTCCCACTTTTGTCCCCCTTCTGTCCTACTTACTTTCAAAAATGTCCACCTTTTGAGTAGCTTTTGTATATCTTTTGATCATGATTTGCATACCTTTTGTGCAGCTTTTGTATACCTTATTTTTACAGCTCAACCTTGCGGTCAAGGCTGCGGTACTGTATGGCCTCGGAGATATGTTGTGGTTTTATATGCTCGGATGCGTCTAAATCCGCGATTGTACGCGCAACCTTGAGTATCTTGTCGTGTGCACGCGCAGAAAGCCCGAAACGCTCCATTGCGGTCTTCAGTAAGTGCTCGGAATCAGGTGAGATATCACAAAAAGAACGCACTTCACGCGCACCCATCTGCGCGTTGGAGTATATCGGGTGCTTTCGCTTAAGTGCCTTGAATCGTGTAAGTTGCACCTCCCTTGTCCGGACGACGCGCCTGCGGATATCTGCCGATTTCTCCCCGGGTTCTCTGCGCCTTATCTCATCAAAACGTAACTTAGGCACTTCTATGTGGATGTCGATGCGATCCAAGAGCGGTCCAGATATGCGTGCACGGTAGCGTTGAATCTGCGGGGGTGTGCACCTGCATACGTTAACGGGGTCTGTCAGGTTGCCGCACGGACAGGGGTTCATTGCCGCAACTAACGTAAAACGAGCAGGATAGGGGATCGTAACCTTGGCGCGTGAGATGACTACCCTGCCGTCCTCCAGGGGCTGACGCAAAACCTCGAGCACGTTGCGCTGGAACTCGGGCAGTTCGTCCAGGAAGAGAACACCGTTATGTGCAAGGCTTACCTCGCCGGGTCTGGGGATCTGCCCTCCGCCTATCAGGCCGGCATCGGATATGGTGTGGTGCGGTGACCGGTAGGGACGTGTCGCCACCAGCGCCTTTCCCTCATCCATCATACCGGCTACGGAGTGTATCCGGGTCGTCTCCAGGGCTTCTTCGAGTGAGAGGGAGGGAAGGATAGTCGGGAACCTTTTGGCCAGCATGGTTTTGCCCGTGCCGGGCGGGCCGATCAGGAGTATGTTGTGTCCGCCTGCGGCGGCAACCTCCAGCGCTCGCTTGGCGTGTTCCTGCCCCTTGACCTCGGAGAAGTCCACTCCCCACACCATCTCCTTTGAGAAAATCTCCTCGACGTCTACCTTTGCAGGCTCTATCTCCTCCTCACCGTTCAGGAATCCGGCAATCTGCATCAGCGAAGTAGCAGGATACACGAAGCCCTCGCCGTGGATGGCGGCCTCGGCTGCATTCTGTGCAGGCAGTATAAGGCCCTTATAATCGCCCAGCTCCTGGACTAGTGCGGCTATGGAAAGAGCGCCCCGCACAGGACGAAGGGCGCCGTCAAGTGAAACCTCTCCTACTATGAGATAATCCTGTAAAACCTCCGGTGGGATGACACCGCGGCAGGCAAGTATACCTAATGCGATGGGCACGTCATAGGCGGCACCCTCCTTCCTGATATCTGCAGGTGCCAGATTAACCGTTATATTCGATACCGGTATGGGAACACCCGAGTTTTTAACCGCGGCAAGTACACGGTCCTTCGATTCCTTTACCGCACCTGCAGGCAGTCCCACCGTTGTAAAAAACGGATTAACCCCGCTGCGCACCATGTCGACCTCAACATCGACCTTGTAGGCGTCTATACCTAAAAGGCCTGCTGATGTAATCTTTGCTAACATAAATTATAGTAATATACGGATTCAGCCGGATAATGCAAGTCGTTCTTACTCTGTTTTTT
>WJJO01000404.1 GCA_014729665.1 Caldifarciminota bacterium | reverse complement strand
TATACTCACGGTAACCTGCATGGGTACGGGCACCGGAGGATCGCCCTCCGGAACGCTGTCAATATCTACCATGCCGTCTCCGTCATCATCGGTCAGAGGGGTTCCGCCTTCTGAAAGCTCTACCGGCCATTGGCTTTCCGGAATGGTTGTCGTGTAGTCGAAGTTCAGGGTGTCGGGGCGGTACAGGCTGGTGTGAAGGGCTTCAAGGTCGAATACCGCATTCTCTCCGGGATAGGCGTTTACTATAACGGTATCCGGGTCGAGGTCGACTTCTATCTCACGGATGGTGGTCACCAGATAAGCGGTGTCAGACTTTTCCGGGTCGCGCATCGAAACTACGGAAATAACGCAGGAATCCGTATAACCGAAAGGAAGCTTGTCTACCGGTGTTACTTCCGCGCGAAGCTCAAATAGTTCACCTTGCGTGAGCGTGTCGGTATCGGGTTGACCGTCCCCATCAATGTCTTCTAGTGTATTACCAAGTAAATCGTATAGCGCGGATGTAAACTCAGGATATTTAGTATTCGTCTTCTTGATGTTGATCAGGTCCCAGGAGTTGCCGTTGTTTTCAATCCTAACATCGTATGGATAGGGGATAAGGCATTCTGTTTGCTCGAACTGATCTGGTAATACCGCTACCGAAGGATGCAGTGCAAACCATAGGGGCAGGAAGTCTGAACCCTGCAGACCTGCATGGCTTGCGATTACCGATACCGGCTCCGAGGAGGTAACATGGTATATTGCATGTCCGGCATCATTCGAAGTTGCGGCTTTGCGATAATAATCTCCTCGATTGAGATTTCCCTGCCAAAGTGATTGTTCGTTAGCACCGTAACGTTGAATTCGATTAAGCTTAACTTGTGTATTGTCTTCATAAGCAATGATATGGATAAATGACATATCTTCATCCCTTACTAAACCCGATCTAATTAGAGGAACGTAGAATTCTAGACCGAGCCCCAAGCCGTCTTGATCGATACCTCTAACCAGGTAAGCCGGAATACTGTTTCCTGCAGACGTGTAGCCGCACCATGGTGTTTGAGACACTGAAATATCCTTGTCGGAGTGAATATAGATGGCGATATTTTCGGGTGCGGATATACACTGTACTACACCCCTTTCACCACAAGATAGTTTCCATATTGTATCATCCGGATTATCAAGATTGGTGACAACCACCTGAGCATTATCTTCCCAGGGAACGACGTTTAAATCCTGAGGTGCAGGCGGATTATTCAAGGCGTGACAGTAGGTCATGAAGTCGCGTCCGACAAATGTGCCGTTGAATGCGGGTACATAGGTGCCTACTACACCGCTGAACGTTCCGGCAGATACCGGTTTATTCGCCTTTACGGAAAAAACTATTGGTTTATAAACCGCTGTGTCATAGGCCAAGTACTGTGCGCTGTCCAGTGAACCTTCCCATATAAGGACATCGTTTTGTATATCCCGAAACACGATATTTGTGTTGTCGTAGTAGGAGAATAGCACAATTCGGTTTTGCCCTCCAATAAACGTCTTTGGGCCTACCGACAACAATTTGGTTGAGAGGGGGCGGCTTTTTTCATCCACTGCAAACCAGGTTCCAACACCCAGGTTGAATGGATCGCCTGAAAGTACCGAGAATTTTTCACTGCCTTGAACCTGATAAACCTCAGGTTCTAATCCCGGGACCAGGGCATAATCATCTACCATGAGGGTGTCCGACCATATGATTTCGCCATTAGTTTTGAGGACGTTGCAAAAATTGCTGTCACCATACGAAAATATTACTATGTCGCCGAAGGTGTAACCGTAGGTTGAAAAGGTATCCCTTTCGGCAGGATACGATGAATCCATTCCTTCGACAATTAGCTGGGCTTCTATTATCTGTAAGCCCGTAGCCATAAGGATGATGGACAGGAACAAATTATACTTCATAGGTCCTCCAAGGTTGAACTGATAATCATAATCGTTTGAAACGATTCTGTCAACCCCTGTATTATTGGAACAGCTTGTCGTCTACAGATTAATCATTTCAAAATGGAATCGATGAACAAAATATAAAGGCCGCCTTTGGCGGCCTTTAATCTCTGAAGTTATAGGGTTTATCCTAAGGCTGCAGCAGCGCCTTCTTGACTATCCGTTTCTTGAATGTGGCATAGGAATCGTCTTCCTTGCGTTCTCGCCATTCAAGTGCGTATACGTAGATGCCGGGTGAAGGCTCTTTACCGTCCTCGGTAAGGCCGTCCCATTCAATCCTGAAGATGCCGCCGTACTGAAGCTCCTCATCGAGCAGCAGGGTGCGGATGTGTTCGCCTGCACGGTTGTATATCCTTAAGGTAACCAGACCGCCGCGGGGGATGGTGTAGGCAAAGGTGGTTCTGTCGGTAAACGGGTTGGGATAGTTGTGGATATCGAACTCGGGTTCCATTATGGTAGTTATCAATGCACTGTCGCGTACGATTGTGTCGGATGCAAAACCGGTCTGTATCCACACGTAGCGCTGCTCCTGCACTGTGGTATCGAATTGACCCACTATTTCACCCAGTTCAGGGGAAGGGGTAACGTCCAGATTAATCATAACCGTATCCAGGATACTTACTCCGCCTACGTCCACCTGGCCGTTGTTGTCATGGTCGGTGAATGGGTTGCCGTCCGCATCGGTAAGTACGCCTTCCCATCCCAGGTCGTTGACCACGAAGTCGGCGCAGTCTATGGTGTCGGTTTGCTCACCGCTGTTGGTTATGTACAACTCGTATGAGGCGGTTTCGCCCGGCTGGATGACTTTGGTCTGGGATGGCCAGATGGAGATATCGACAACCACAGGGGAAAGCACGTGGGTGATTATCCTGGCGGTGTCGTATACCGTAGGATCTAGTACCGATGTGGCTACCAGGAAGGTCGTATCGATGTCGCCTGCAGGGGTCAGACGAGGCGGGGTTACGTCAAAGAAGAAGGTATCGACATTGACGGCAGGGGGTATGCCGAGATGCCCCACGTCGGATTCACCGTCGCCGTTGGAGTCTGTGAGGGTGTCGGTTTGAGGCTGAATCGTATCGGACTTATCCCAGACCGACTGTCCCCAGGCTGTTTGGGTCATGCGCTGTATCCGGATAGACGGGGTGTCAGGGCCGTTTCCGTTGTTAAGGACCTCCATTTCGTAGCGGATTGTATTGCCTGCCGCAACGGAGTCCTCGTGATCAGGTCTGAGAAGGATGCCGGGGATGGCCTCTGCATGGGCGATGAGCACGGCGGTGTCTACCACGTTTTCATAAATCATGCCGGAATCGGGATGCTGGTAGTCGTCAGGATAGTTCCTGGAATGGATCACCAGGTGTACGGTATCCTCGGTACCGGCGACCGCATCATCCGGTATACTCACGGTA